>NZ_JBFMKP010000013.1:0-142514 GCF_040786235.1 Aquimarina discodermiae | reverse complement strand
TATTTCCATTTTTTTACCGTCAAACTTTTTAAGAGAATCTATTATTTCAGATTTAGTTTTTTGAGTTTTTATGAGTTTATTTATGTCAAGTTTATAAATATTCATTCGAATTGGTTACAACGTTTTAAGTATGTGTCGTAGCACGGAAAATGTTACCTTGCCATCGACAAATCTGCGCATATTTTATATTTTTTTACTTCATAAAATCTTTGCGCCATAGCAAATATACAAGAACCTTTTGATTCATTGCTTATCTGCTATGATCACATACTTGTTGTTACCACACGTTTATTTTTAATCAAATGAAGAAACTATTAAAGTTCTATGAGATATTTTAGTCGATAATAGCAATCCTTTGCCAACGGTTTTAATGATTCTCCGCTTGGCGTTATTTTATAATCTGTGGCCATACTCATAAATGCAGCATAGGTTTCTGCGAGATAGTCGTTCTTTTTCTCGCTAGAAATGTGCATAAGTTGATATATGACCTCTAGGATATTTAAATGATACATACTAGATGCAGGTAATCCCAATTGTTCTAAACCATATATTAATTGACAATGTTTAAGATCTTGTTGTATCAAATCGATGATTAACTGTTCATTTTTCTTAGACATTTTCTTTGGTTTTGAGTTCTATATAGTTTGTCGTGTAATTATATGACAAACTTAACAAAATATTTCAATTTGTCAAACTTTAATATGACAACAATGTCGTACGATTAATTGACATTTGTTTTGTGACTAAGGATGAGTTAAAAAGGAATATAGGAAAGAAAATTATTGAGTTACGGACTCAAAAAGGATGGAATCAATCTGATTTGGCTAGAGCTTGTAACAAAGATAGACAAGCTTTGGAAAAATTAGAGAATGGTAAAGTCAATCCTACCGTATATACACTTTTAGAAATATCAAAAGCCTTAGAAGTACCTTTGCAAGAATTGGTTAAGTTTTAATTCTATAACATATCATTTTAATACCTGAGTTAGATAAACGATTCCAAAGATCCATCCAATATATAAAGTAGTATATGTTAGAGCGTAAATTGTTGAAATTCCAATATCTCCTTTGGTGTCTGATGATTTGCTAAATACAAATTTTAATGCTCTGAAAAAAATCCAGTACATCATTGCGAGTATTATAAAAATTGAAAGCCAAAAAACTGCTTCTAATAGAATTAAAAGGATAGCAAAAAGGATGGTCATTCCAATCCATAGAATCACAGAAATGATTAACCCTCCGATTCCATCTCCAACGTCAATACTTGGTAAGTCAGGCAAAGTTCCAGATTGAGATATTATATCCCCGGTTTTAAAGTTTTTGAATTTAGGGAAGTTATCTTTTAATCCGATTCCTTTATAAAGTCCATATGTCATAAATAAAAATAGGGCAGTAGCTATAATCGATAATGAAATGTATAAATTAGAAGTGAAACTCCTATTATAGTTTATTCCAGTAATATAAACCGTCAGAATTGTAATTCCAATTACTATCAGAGATACAGTGAAAACTGACTTTCCTTTAAGATACGTTTGTTTAGCTTTCAATATTTATGATGTGTGGTAACGATTGATGTATGAGGCGGAATGTCCCGTTAGGGCATTATGACTTCATACATTCGTGTTAGCAAATGTTTTTTAGTTGTCATACATACCTATTCGTTCTATAAAAGTAATATTAATAAAAATATCATTAGGTAATAAACTTTTCATATGAATTTGACCATTATTAGAAATAATTATATTTAAGTTTCCTGGAACGTCGGCAGTGGAACTGTCAAGTGTTCTAAAAGATAGTCTAGGTGAAGAATATGCAGCTAAAATTTGTGGATTATTATCAGCTCTGTAAAAGAATAACCCTGAAACAGAATTAGGATCATTTGATGATATCACAAAACTTCCCCCCTTAACTTCTACACCATTTTTTTGTTTAATTGTTGGTACATCTATTGTTACGAAATCGCCATTTTTGAATCTTTTTCCAAAATCACGAGAATTAATCTTATTAAACTTGGATAAATATAAATCACTAGCAATATCAATCCTCTTAAAATCATTACCATTGTTATCTTTTTCTATATCAGAAGATATACATTCATTATCAAAGAGCTTAAGATAACTATCCTCATCATTATACCAATTTTCATCCGCTCGGCTGAATTCTTTAATATATTTGTAATCAATACCTAATCCAGATGAATTCTTAACATTTGAAGGATATGCTGTATGATCGGTAAAGCAATTGTTCATAATTTTTGTATATAATGCCCATTTTGTCAGTTTAATTATACAGGCATTATTTTGTATAATAGATTGATCTTTTGATTTTTTATAAGATATTCTATTATTTTCTATGACGGTATTCCTTGAGCGTTGATATTCAGTTTTATTATTGATGTTTAAATTTTCTCCTCCTATTGCTATCAAACCTTTATTTGAAAAATCAAAATTTTCATAATATTGATCCGTCATTTGAATGCTATTGTTTGCAATTAAAGCACCATTAGATGATTTTAATGTAATAGAAGAAGGATAATTTCCATCAAATTCAGTTGTCTCTAATACGATTCCTTTTGACACATATACTCCAAAGAATTTGTTGTCACCATAATTATTTTGAACAGCATTGTAAAAACCTCCCAAAGGAAAATCATCTGTATTATTAATATTTGGATTATCTCTAATTGACGTTCCATTAAATGAAATAGAAGATTCTGATGAATGAAAATAGGATGAATTCCATATAACCCCAGCTCTAAAATTATCTACTATGAAACTATTTGATAAATATAAAATAGGAGAATTGTTGTTAATCAAATTAAAAATACCAACTTTGTTATATTCTATTTGACTATGTTCAATCTTAGTAAAAATTGATGCAGTTAAATCTGGATTTATATCAGGGTTACCGTCAAAAACAATACCATTTTCTTTAAAATTTCTTATTTTAATGTTGCTCAAATCATTATACCTTGAAGCATAGAAATAGACTCCGTTTTTTGCAACTCTTCTGCCATCAACAGTGAAATTTTTTAATAAATTCCCTTGAATTGGTCTATGTTGTTTTCCGCTTGTTGTCTCAGAATTTAATCCGTTAAACCCTTTTATTTCAATAAAATTACCTTCGTGTAATACTTTGATTATCGTAGATGATATTCCTATGCCAATAATTTTAACTCCTTCATCGTTTTCTATTGTGCGTTCTTTCTTCAAAGTGGTTTTGGTAATGTAAGTTCCTTCTGCCAACTTAATAGGCGTGTTCGAAAAATTAATTGCCTTTTGAATTGCAATAGTGTCATCAATTTCATCATTTACTTTAGCTCCAAACCATTCAGGATATGTTTCTGTAATTTTCGGAAAACCTGTTATAGTGCCATCTCCATCAAATATTTGATAAACACCAGCATTAATACTTCCATTTATTGTTAATTCTACTCCGCTTTCTATTATTAATTTATTTCCTTTGAAAAAATTAAGCTCTATACCTTCCGGAATGGTGAAGTTTCCTTTTATTGTAAGATTTCCTTTAATTGTTATAGTTCCAAGACCATTTAGATTATTTGGTAGATAAATCGCATCAAACAATGTATTGTTGATATTTGGGTTGCTATCTTGTATACCCCCAAGAATCACAAATTCTGTAGTTTGTCCAAATGTGAGTAATGATGTAAGTATTGTTAATAATGTTAGTCCGATTTTCATTTTTATTTTCTTTAATATTTGCTAACGCTGCCTGTATGAATCGGGGCTTGCAAAATAGCCTTGATCAATTGATCCAGCCGCGCTTGTTTTTGATTTCTTTTTTACAAACCTATTAAAAATTAGCGCCACCGCAAACACAAAACTACCTTTCGAAAAATCATAATTGCCCTGATTTCATACAGCTTGTTATGGGGCGTACCACTTTTACAAGCCAGAATCTTGCAAATATACCGCAGTAAAGTGATATCTGTTTGCGCCACGATTCCTCAATAATTGTTTTCCTACAGCGATCACTTTGCTGCCTTTGGATCAGTTATTTGCCAAACCAGAAAATCACTAGCTTTAATTCCGTTAACTTTTCGTGATTTATCCTAAAAAAGCGATTTTCTTATCCGTTTTGCTCCGAAACACTCCGTTTTCGTGGTTTTTTCATCGCTTTTTTACTTCGGATCGGTCACAGAACATTGCAAAAATAGACTGTCCAAAATTCCGTTGAAAGTTCAGATTGCGTTTTGTTTTTCAGAGCTAGAGTATGCCCCCTAACAATTGAATATGTGTACTGGTACACATATTTCCATTATATTTTTCCCAAATCTAGTGGATTTCTAATTGATTTAAAATTTTTTAGGGCAACTTGTGTGTAAATTTCGGTTGTTTTTGTACTATTATGCCCTAATAAAGTTTGAATATATCTAATATCTGTTCCATCTTCTAAAAGATGAGTAGCAAATGAGTGCCTTAACATTTGTGGAGTTATTTTTCGTAATATACCGGACCTGGCGCTAGCTCTTCTAACAATTTTTGCCACACTTTCTGCCGAGTATCTATCACCTAACGTTCCTTCAAATAGATACTCTTTAGGTTTCCATTGTTTATAATAGATTCTTAGGTCTTTAAGTATAGTTTGAGATAGCAGCGAATATCGATCTTTATTATTCTTTGCATTTCTAATAAAAACTAACATTCGTTTACTGTCAATATCAGTTAAACGCAGGTTTAATAGTTCACTTCGACGTAAACCCGCTGAATACAATAAACCTATAATGCAACGATGTTTTATATTATTAGTATGTTCCAGCATAGTTATAATTTCTTCTTTTGATACTACTTTAGGGAGTTGTTGCTGTTTTCTAGGCCTTTCAATACTATAAAATCGGTTAGGCATTCCCATCACCACTTCATAATAGAATTTAATACTATTGATGGCTTGATTGAGATAGCTATTGGATTTGTTTTGACTAATGAGATGCTGTAAATAGCTTCGGATTTCCTGTTCTGACAAGGTAACAATATCCTTATCACAATAGTGATTAATGAATTTTTCAAATTGTATTATATAGGTTTTACAGGTATTTAAAGCATATCGTTTGAGTTCTAATTTTCTCAGGTATTCCTCGGGAACATACTTGTAAGAAGTTATTTTGTCACGGTTGCGGTACCAGTTGATATCTACAGGCCCGTTGTCACGCATTGGCTTTTCTTTAAAAAAAGAGTTTACATTTACCCAGGCTACCCCTTTAAACTTCTCGAAAATTTGATTCAGGTTTTCTCTACTATTTACAATATATACCATAGAAAACTCATTACTCCACCTTGGGTTTGGCAATTCCTTAATCAATGCTTGTATTACCTTGTCAGGGTAGAATTGTATTCCGATCATCTTTTGATTATGGATCAACAAATGTTTTAAGGTAATATGTTTATTGAGTTTCATCATACAAATATGTGATATCTATACATAATAACAGTATTTTAGTCGAATAGTATTCGAATAGAGTTCGATTACTATTCATTTAAATAAAAAAACAATGAATACTTGCCCTCATTGCAAAGCAGAAATTAAAGGAAGATCTGATAAGAAATATTGTACTATCCATTGTAAGTCTGCACATCAATATCAAAAACGTAAATCAGAAGAAGCCTTATATTATACTATCGATAAAAAATTGAAGACCAATCGAAAACTTTTAAAAGCCTACAACAAATCAGGAATGTCCACCATACGCAAAGAAAAACTGATTTCAGAAGGTTTTGATCCATCTTATTTTACACATTATTGGAAAAACAAAAAGGGACAAGTATATCTGTTCTGTTATGAATATGGATATCTGGATTTAAAAGAAAATCAAAAAGAAAAATATCTCTTGGTAACCTGGCAAGATTATATGAACAGTTAATTACCAAAATTGACTTCAGGTATCTTCCAGTAGTTAGGTAATAATTCATACAACCGATTTGCTTTGTATTCTTGTATATTCTCTAATACCTCTTTAAGCCAACTATAGGGATCTATATTGTTCATTTTACAACTGGCAAACAAAGAATACAGGATTGCAGCTTTTTGAGCAGCTCTATGAGAACCTGAAAAAAGGTAATTCTTTCTACCTAAAGCCAATGGTCTAATAGTGTTTTCTACCAGGTTATTATCAATTTCATAATGACCATCAGTGATATATCTTTTCAATTTATTCCATAATTTTAATGCATATCCAATAGCCTTTCCAATAGCACTTTTAAGCAGCACTTCAAGAATTTGTGCTTTAAGCCATTTTTCTAAGCTATCCAAAATTGGAGCTGCATATAATTTGCGGTAACGTTTTCTTTGTTCAGCCGAACTTTTACGACTCCTTGCTTTTCGCTCTATAGCATATAGCTTTTGAATTTGTTCCAATACATAACTGGCTCTGAATGCATCCCCATTCAGTGCTTTTTCAAAATATCTTCTAGCATATGCCATACATGCCAATAAAGAAATGTTTCCTTTTGTTTTTAAGTTTACATATCCAGAATATCCATCGGTTTGAATAGTCCCATTATACTCTTGTAATAATTCTTCGGGAACATTTTTTGACCTACTAGGTGCATACCTAAATAGAACCAATCTCTCTAATGGAGCATGGTATACCCAATGATAGCCCATATGAAGCTTTCCTTTTTTAGAAGTATCCTGAACCCCAATAGGGGATTCATCTATCTGAAGGTAATTACTTTGTAAAAGTTCTTTTTGCAAAGTGTCATATAGAGGTTCCAATAACTTAGTAGTTGAATTAAACCAATTAGATAGTGTTCCTCGACTAATATCAAGATGTTGACTTTTGAATATCTGTTGCTGTCTGTAAAAAGGTAAATGGTGAACAAATTTACTAACCATAATATGAGCTAGTAATCCAGCTCCTGCATTGCCTTTTGGAATTGGAAGTGATGGAAGATATCCAATTACTATCCTATTATCTTCCAGCGATATGTACTTGGGGCGAACAATTCTTCTAACAAAAATACTGGAAGGATGATATTCCAGTATTTCTGTTACTTCTTCTCCAATCTTTTTGGAATTAGGCAACACCTCATTAGGCTCTATAATCTCCTCTATTCGAGGTAAGTGAGATGGGATTGAGCTTCGAATAGGTTGGTGCTTCTCTGTTGTTTTCTTTTCTCTTTTGTAGGTAACCTCTATGGATTAAGTTCTAGTACCAGAAATTTCTAATGGTTCAACGAATAAATCTAATTGTCCAGTATCAGAAGCAACAAACCGTTCACTTTTACTACCAAAAACCATTCGTTTTAGTTCAGATAATTGTTGTTGCAAGTATTGATAGTCAAATTGTAATTTTTGATGCTCTTTTACCAGGGTATCATATGCTTCCTGAAGCAAAAATGGATCGTTAGTCAAAGAATTATTCAATGTAATTTTCACATTGTAAAAATACCTAAACCCTCGGATATGTACAATAAAATCAAACATTTTCAAATACTGGTTTATAACGTTTTCTTCTGCTAATATCAGTAATAGAAACTCCATCAATAAGTAAAACTAATTGGGAGTAGCTTAAAGAAATACTTTCTACTTGCTGATCATAATAAGGGATCTCAAAAGTGCCAGACTCCAATCGTTTGTAATACATAATAAAACTACTACCACTCCAATGAAGTAACTTTACCTTATCACGGGTTTTATTGATGAAAATATATACAGAACCATTGGGTAGGAGAGGTAGACAGGTTATTTTGTATCAATCCACAAAGATCATTAAATCCTTTTCGCATATCTGCTGGTTTACTGTACAGATGAAACCTGTGAGTTGTCGTAAGTCCAAACATCAGAAAAGAGTGATTAGGGTTTTCAGTTCCTTTCTGTAAATATCAGAGGGACATTGTAGAAAAACTCCATTAGGATAATGAACCTCAATAGGAACAGTTACTGTTCTGGAAACAACTGTATCTTTTATGGGGTTAGAGACTTCTAAAGGAATGAAGACAGATTCTTTTTTTGAAACTATTTTCTTAGGTTCTGGAAAATCAACTCTATATTGCCTATTCCAGTATTTCATAATACCGTAATTAATATCATGTTTTTTACCATATTCTTTTAAACTCAAAGAACTCTCTCGCCAGTTCTTTAATATGGAGTACATCTCCTTCTTTCTTTTGCTAGTTTCTTTTTGCATACCGTAAAACTAGAACCTAAATCAAAATCATACAAGATGCAGTTTGCCGAACGCTTACTTTGATACTATTAAATCAATTACATTTAATCATTTGGGACAGTATCAAAATTGATGGTTCTTTTTGCTATCTCTTTTTCAAAACTTCTAAATTTCCATTTTTTGATGTTTCCGTTGGTATCTCCAGAGATGATGTAATGACCATCCAAAGAAAATGTAGCGGTGGTGACTGGGTGATAATGTAGTATAATACTATACATGTTTTTAAAAGTATTATCATTTTGTTTTTGATAAATCTGTACTGTTTGATCACTACTCGCAGAAAGAATTAAGTTATCTTGATAAAACTCTACATCTTCTATATCCCCTGTATGAGAAAGTACTTGTATTGGGCTAAACTTTTTATCATTATCAATTTTCCAGATAATAACTTTATTGTCCAGACTACCCGAAACCATATACGATCCATCTACAGAAAAATCAATATCCCGAACCTTATCTGTGTGTTCGGATAGGGTATCCAAAGGAGTATTTTTATCATTATACATATAAATATTATTATCGTCGGTGATAAATGATAAAATATCTTTATTGCTATTGTATTTAATATTTATAATACTGTCTGGATTAACAATGTACTTCATTTCATTAAGTTTTGTAATCTTTATATTTCGATTTTCTATAAAATCATATTTTAGAGAAGCTGCATTGTTATAATTAGTATAGGTAATTTCTGGTTGATTATTGGGCAATTCTTCAAAATCCGAATTTATTTTTTTAACACTAGTTAGATTACCTTTCTTGTAAACAATATGAATCTCATTTGTATCCTTAAATTTTATTTTATTTATAAAACCTTCTAGAGAATATGATTTTTTTTCTATAGGACTAATATTCCATATTTTTATAGTATGATCTTTATCGCTGGTTACAATATAGTTCTCATCATTTTTAACAAAAGAAACATTTTGAATTTCCCCAAGGTGGCCCGTAAATTTTTTCACATATGAATGATCAGGGTTTAATAAAAACGCTGTCTTATCATTGCTTCCTACTAGAATATCTCCTTCACTAGAAACATCGATTGCACTTATTCTTTCATCATGAGTAAAAATATGATGATCTACCATTTTACTGGTAAGGTCAAATCTTTTGATACTTCTTTTTAATCCTAATAGTATTTTTTTATTGTCTAATATTTTGAAAGAATAGATATAATCGTCTTCGGGTAATTTTCCTTTTAAAATATCTTCGTCTACAGATATTTGTTCCTTAAAAAAAGACTTGTTGGCTCTTTTAAGCAACTTTCTATTCATAATAATTTTATCATGTAATCTTTTGTCAGCGATTTGTTGCTTAGGATCATCATCTTGTATTTTTTTGTTTAAAATACTTGTTCTAATTCTTTGTTTATTGGCATGAAGTAATTTTTTATCTCCGTATAAAACAAGATATTCTCCTTGGTCTCCAAATGCTTTGATTTTACGTATTGGACCTGATAAGGTATGTAGTGTTTGTATCGCCGGTGTAATCCTTAACTTATTTAAATTAAGTCGTAGTATTTTATTATCTACAACAATAAGAAATGTATCATCGTGTTCAATAAATTCAATTTCTATTAATTTATTTCCTTTAATAGTAATTTCGTGATTTCCTTGCTCATCCAAAACGAGAGATGTTCCGTCTTGATCTAATAATTTTAATGAGATATGTTCCTTACTTTTTTGTGCAATCAACGTGTTTAGCTTATTGTTTCGTGCTTTAAAGGGCTCAAAAGCCAAAATATTTTTCTTTTTGAAAATGATCTGGCCTGGGTCATTCTTCTTTTTGTAAACCAGAGACTGCGTAATTAAAATGTTGGACTGTGTTAATGCAAATACATAGATTACAGAGTCATTGTCAAATAATCTACGTGTTTTGGTAGTAACAATTGTACCTTCTTTTATAGGAATACTATTTAGGTAAAACGGAGCTTTTATATAGTCTCTATATAGGTTCTGTTTAAAATGGTTCTGAAGGTCAAAAATCATATTTGAATTAATATGAATATTGGACTTTTTATGTTTTGCGATAAGATTTGAATGCTTTTTTTCTGAAGCCAGTATCGTATTATATGAAACCGTTTTATCAATTTCATAATTATAAAGAACCTTGCCGATATCTTTATAAATATCGCCCGATATTTCCTTAACTTCTCGTTCTTTCTCTACCTCTTTAAAATAAAAAGCTAAGGCAATCATGGCGATTAAAAGTAGTACAGAAATCACTCTCGAGTAATTAAAATACTTTCTTAGTTTTATATTTTGCTTTTCTTTTTCAATCTTTTCTTTTTCGACTTCTATAATACTGTCGTCTAAATATCGCTGCTTACGATTTTGAATATCAATTACATCATCATGAACAATAAAATCTTTATACTGCCGTATTTTCATGATCTGAGGATAGGTAAGCAAATCCTCTTTTCTTTTGGTATCCAAAAAAATGTCAAAAGATGCATTAAAGTCTTTTTTTATCAAAGATTTAAAGTCTTCTTCTATCCTAATATTACTAATAACCTTTGCAATAATATCATGGCTTAATTCTGCATAATCAGAACTAATATTTAGAATACCTTTTAATGATAATTTATTTATGATTTCCGAAATGGTAGCATTATAAGCTTCTTCATCTATATGGCCCCATATATCGGTTTGAATTTTATTAAGTATTTTTTGATTTGCAATTACATAAGTAGATGTATCTTTTTTTTGAATAGGAATCCTTTTTTTAAGATCATTACTCGTTTTGAAGTGTCTTAAGAATTTTATGACACTGTCTTTATGTTTGGTTTGATTATTAAGCTTGTTTTTGGTGTTTTTAAGAATTGTGGTACTAACTTCTCTAATATAATCTTCTAAAACACTTTCGATAGTTCCAAATTCTCGTATTTCATCTTCTTTAAATTCTAGGGGAGGGTGTATGCCGTATTTTTTTGAAATAGCTTCAGGAACTTCGTTACCATAGGTTTTATAGTAATCCATTTTGTATAGACGATCCAGATAAACCTGAAGAAAAGGAAGATGATAGCTGGTTACAGTTTCTTCGTGTATTTTTATTTGATCAATGATAAGTTCAATTCTCCTGTTTTTTTCTTTTACAGAAAGTTCTTTCCTCTTTTCGACCAAAAGATGATCTTCATATTGATTAATATTAAATACCTCAAAAGACTTCTTTATGATTTCTTTTATAGTATCTTCATCTGGGTGGGCAAGCCGTATTTTTTTATAAAAAATATGGGGAATATAGTACTGCAATTGATCTAAATATCCAAAATATTCTTCACGTAGTGAGATAATGATATTAAAGGGTATTTTGTAATCAAAAATAAGTTTTAGGAAAAGCCCGAATGTTTTAATTTCTTTTTTTGTTCCATAAACAAAAAGTTCCTCGAACTGGTCAAAAATAATTAGAGGGATGTGTGATAAATGAGTGTTTTTTAGTTTAAAATATTTACTTATTTGTCTAGATACTTGCTTGACCTCATCATTTTTTTTGGTGAGCTTTTCTAATAACCCATTTCTTTCGTCTATATACTGCTTTAAAACTTCCTGATTCTTTTTTATGGCAGGAGAAAAATCATCAGTAATGGGACTGGTAGTATTGTTTTGGGAAGTGTTATCAGGAGTAAGTTCTTTTTGTTGTCTCCTTTTTAATTTTGTTATTTTATCCTCTACCTGGATGATAAGCTCATCTATCGTCTCAATTCCTTTAGAAGTTCGTTTAAGGCTGTTGTGGGAGATTAAAAACTCGTCTAATAAATGCGACTGATCAACTTGGTCTTTAGAGTCTTTAATGGTAGTAAACAACATTTTTTTGATAGAAGCTATTAGGTCATTATTTCTTCTAATGCTTATAATAGAATTATCTGCCAGATGAATTTTATTTAATAAACCACAATAAATAAGACTCGTTTTTCCAGATCCAGAGGGACCATGTAATATCACCAACGAAGAATCATTATATAGCTCAAAAACCTTAAGTGTTTCTTTTTTTCTTCCAAAATAGCTGTCCTCGTCATCTTTTTGATACGAATTCAAAAATTTGAAAGGAGAGATTATATTAGATTTTAGTGGTAGCATTTACTTATGATATTAGTTCCCAGATGGTATTAAAATGAGCTAGTAATTTTTTCTTTTCTTCAATAAGTTTTATCGTTCCATTTCCATTTATAGTTTGGTTTTCGAGAAGAATAGGATTACGAGGAATCATTATTTTTTTGTGTTCAACATCTATATTGTCAATATCGATGGCCTCATAAATTAACTTGTTTCCTGTTTGATGATAACGATCCAAATAGAATAATTTAATTTTATCTGCGGCAACAGATGCCGAATTGATATCCAGATAAAATGGAGAAAGGTTAAGTGATCTGGTTTGGGTCATTATTCCTTCTTTCATCGATGAGGTACATACATATACAGAGTGTACATTAATATCAATTTGAACCTTCTCATCTTTCATTGTAAAAACCTCACCAGTTTCATACCCCTGTAGCAAAGGTCTGCTATCGATAGGGTAATAGGATTTATTGATCACGTAGGACCGTTCACTATTGTACTTAAATTGATAATAAAAAACATCGTAAATGGATTCGATACCAAGTGATCTTAAAAATCTAAATCGCTTTAAAAAGATTCTTAAATAGGATTCTGCTTCTATATACTGTGAGGTACTACTTTGATTTTGATCAGGGTGATCAAAGAAAAATCTGGATACCTGTTTAAAATCTTTTTCATTTTGTACGGCACAATTTTTTAGATCCATCCAAAGCGGTTTTTCTTGTAAATATTGATCTGGAATGTTACCATAGACAAATGCCAGATCTTCGGTAATCTTTTCCTGATCATTAGATTGCCAACTAATAGTAAGATTTTCTCTCAATACTCTTTTCACCTCAGGATCTAATGTTGTTGTAAATTGTGGATCAGATTTCGAAATGGACCAAATCATCGAGTATGCAGAGAATTTAAGGAATTTAAGAAACTCATTAAATATTCTACGAGTCGTTTTATATCGGTCCTGACCTAATTTTTGATATTTTCCGTTTCTGTCATCTTCATATTCAGATAGCTTGTATAGGTGTATACATAAAAAATAAGGATAATACTTATATAGTTTTTCATCCAAATCCTCCTCCTTTATGATTTCTTGCTCCAATTTCTTAAAACCACTGTATATTGGATATTCATCTGGAATTGAATAGGTAAGTCTTTGATCAAAGTTAGTAGCGTTTTTATGAACTTTCAGGATATAATTATCTATTTTTTTGGTAAGCTCATCTAATGCCATGGCACCTCTTTGTGCATCTGTTCCTGGATCTCTATAATGTCCTTGCTGAAAACCAATGGTTTGACGAAAAATGTTTTCTACCAGGTTACTATTATTTATATTTTCTTCTTCATTTAATAATAGTTCATAAAACCTGATAGCCAGTGTTTTTGCAAAATGATCATATACAGGAGTGGTTGTACCTATAACAATCGGTACATTTTGTAATGCATTAATAATAGTATCTGTACTACAACCGTTAATAAATACCATTTTTAATTTGGGAGCATTGTTAAGGATGTTAACTAATCCTTTGTTATGAAATACCTCATCACTTAATTGAAGTGCTCCATCGCCTTGATGGCCGCTAAAATGAAAAACGGTCATATCATTGGCAATAAGTGTCAGTTTATTTATAAAATTATCGATACCTTCATTATGGATGATTTCTTTACTAAACCGATTGTTATGAGTTAATAAAAGCTTGTCAATAGTAGCTTTTTCATCATCCAGATGTGATAAAGGATTTTGAGTGTCATTTTCAAATATGCCTACAAAATATTCGAGAGCCATCAATGCTTGTTTTTGGGGTTAAAACTCTATTAAAAGCGGATTTGCCTGGTTTTCATCCAGCATATATTTAGGTATTTCTATTACACTATGATCTGTGCCCGTCACGTTTTTGGCAGAACGAATATTCTCTAGCCATTGACCTTTAGAAAACTTTCCTGTTGTTGGGTCGATAGAAATTTCTACACATGTAAATGCATAAGTAAGCGCTGTTCTTCCTTTAAATTTTATTTCATTTTCGGCTACTTTTTCTACTTTTAGTCCAGTATCTAAATTAGAAATATATTGTTGGATTAAAGGTATATTTATAGATGCTTCGGTTTCATTTCCTTTATAAGTAGATAATGTAAAATCTTTACTAGTTAGAACATCTGTGATTAGTGCAAGTTTTGTGTCAGGTTCGGTCAAAATGTTCGCAATGAACATATTATCTGGATCTCCTTTTACATCGTTCGACACAAGTATGTTACCAAATTCTAAAGGATCAATATATTTTCGTTTTACATTTCCAAAAGAAAATGACATTGTTTTAGATCCTTTTATTGCAGTTGCAATAGCTGCTGGATCCAAACCAAATGCTTTAATAAAATTACCAAGGATATCAAACCCAATATTGAAATCAATTTTTTTGGTCTTTGAATGTGATATCTTTGCTACTGGATCTGTTTTTATAGGAATTTCATGTTGAAACTCATCTTTAACCAAAAACTTGAACTCTCCTAAATACTTAGGCTTTTTATCACGTATCTCTAACATACATAGAGGTTGAATCCTTGCTTCTGGAACTCGTAATGGGTTTGCGTTAAACAATTCCCTTATTTCGTCGGTTATTTGGTTCTTACAAATTCTCATGATATCTATGTTATTTGGTTAATGTTATGATCCTTGTTTATGTACGTGTCTGTAATATCATATTTTTTTTACATTAATTGTGTCTAAAGATTCTAAATCTGACATTTTTGTACTGGGGTATAATGCATTGATAAAAGGTACTACCTGTTTATTAGAAGTATACCATTTAATATTTTCTAGTAATTTAGTTGGTAATTGATTGTAAGATGGGTTTACAAGTTGTAAGTCGGTAGTGTAAACATCCCATGTTGCTTTTTGAGGAATTAACTCTGTAATTGCGCCATGACCTCTAACACTATCTTTTGTGATAGGGGGGCGTAAACCTGACTGTGTCATGTCAGGAATAGAACTATTTATATCTTCATGGTTATTTACAATAAACTTATATTGTAACCAATCGTGTTTCCAGTTATAAATTTCTTTATAATTATCCAAGGACCAACCGGCGTAAGAAGATGAGTAATGTTCATAAAAAAATACAAATTCGTTTGGTTCTATTTTTTTGGTAGCATTATCCAATGGATCTGCAGAAATACTCATATCAGACCCTAATACCAACGCAGTTACAAAAACAGGTTGATTAGAGATATTAGTTACTTTAATTTGATATTGTTGATAATATTCTCCTATATTGGTTTTTCTATCCATAAAAGGAACAATCTGATGTCTTACGTTAGTGATATCTTTCCAATCATCATTTTGATCTAATCGAATTTCAATTTTAATAGGAGTAGATAAAAATTCGCTATCAGGATTGGTCAATGTCGCATAATAATTCCATTTTACCAATGCTTTTAGTTGATGAGTAAGGTTTTCTTTTAATAAATTATTTGAGACCTCTTCAATATCAATCTGAGTAGCCAAAGGCCTATATGGATTGTTTGGGAGATGAATAGATATAGTATTTCCAAATATAGTCAGAGAAAATGATGCTTTTTCTGGATTTGTAATTTCTATATTGGGAAATTTTTCTATAAATGATCTAATTTCTTTTTCAATTTTAGAGTTTTCATCCAAATTACCAATACTAATTTGTAGTGGGGCAGCTAACATTTCTGTAGTTACAAAGTATGATTTGGTATAATCCAATTCTATTCCAATCTCCATAGGATCTTTTACCATCGAATCTTCTAAATTAACTTGCGTAACAGTAGTTTTAAAACTTTTACCTTCAGCTATTTTAACAGTTATTTCTGTGCCAGATTCGATACCGAATAATTGTCCTTTGTCATAATACCATCCATTTTTGTTATTAAAGATTAACTGACCTTGTTGATGAAACGATTGATCTGAATATAAATTTAACCAAGAGCTATATTGAGTTATTTTTCCTTTTCCCTGTATGCTTATAGTAGGAGTTTGCTTTTTCTTGGTGATTTCTTTTAGACTTATTTTTGACCATTTAACAATGTCCATATAATTGATTTGGTTGGACCTAGTCTTAATGAGTTGTAATAGATATCTGGTAAAAACCCCACCTTTTGCATCCTCCCAAGAAGATTCTGAAGAGAGACATGCTGCAATATGAATAGAATTTTTAAAGGATAACCAAGAAGAAGTCTTTTGCGATTTTAACTCATTTTCATCAATTTCGTTAGAAAATATAAAATCCTCATATTTTCTTGCCGGAAATATATCGGTGATTTTACGTTGAAGTGTGTTTTGATCATTGTTTAAGGATAATGATCGGACTATATCACCAGAATGACAACAGTCAAAAATTGTTATTAAATGAGGGGTGTTTTTAAATTTGGAAAACAAATATCTAAGCTCTTTATCTGCGAGTAAAAAGTCTGAATTTTCGCTTTCTTGTTGGTGATAACAAACCATACATTCTATTTGATTTGTATACGCATCGCTAAACCTATTCGATGCTTCTTCTAATCCCCCATGACCGCTATAGTATAAAAACACAACATCATCGTTGTTTGCACCACCTAAGAAGTCTTGTATATGAGTAATGATGGTTGCTTTTGTAGCTTCGTTATCAATCAACTTCTTAATAGAAATATCTTGATAATGATCTTGTAAAGTTTGCAAATAAGTTTCAATTTTATAAACATCATTTACACATTGATATAATGGGCTTAGCTCATAATCATTAATTCCTATAAGTAATGCATAAAGGTTCATAATCCTATTATTGTTTTTGAGTACTAAACAAGAACGATTTTAATTCACAAACCAGTAAAGGTACTATTTATTCAATAGTATGTATACATAGGAAAAGGAGAGTTTAAGCTAATGAAAATATCATTAGCAGGGTAATTGTTTAATACTTAGTAATATTGTTTAATTTTTTAGATTATGTAATAGTATAAAAATAAGTATATTTATTGTAATATTAACATGAAATACCCCCTAAAATAGTAGGGATAATACCCCTTTTTTGTTTGAGTATGCAGAAAATATAGGGATAGTAACTTTTTGCTTTTTGAAAATATTTTTTAAGGTTTTATTGTAGAAATACTGTAGAAGTTTTCTTTATAAAAGGTCTGTTGTCGAACTAATTAGAATTTCATCGAAAAAAAGCTACACAAAAATGTCAAAATAATTATAAATACTAAGATTTTTGAGTATTTTTAACTAACCATATTATACATATAAATTAATTATGAAAATTAAAAGAATTTCAGCCTTTGCAGCTGTTTTATTGTTTTTGTCTTGTGCTACAAATCCGTTTACCGGTAAAAAGACATTGGCATTGGTTCCAAACTCTCAAATTTTACCAATGGCTTTCCAACAGTACAATCAGTTTTTAGGAGAAAATAAGGTAGTAAAAGGTACTTCTGAAGCCGAAATGATTACCCGGGTTGGACAAAAAATAGCTAAAGCATCAGAACGTTGGCTTAGTGCTAATGGATACGCTGGTTATCTAAAAGATTATAAATGGGAGTATAACCTTGTAGAAGATAAAACTGTAAATGCCTGGTGTATGCCTGGTGGTAAAATTGTATTTTATACAGGAATCTTGCCTATTGCAAAAAATGAGACAGGTATTGCCGCTATTATGGGACATGAAGTAGCTCATGCTTTGGCAAATCACGGTCAGCAACGAATGAGTGCAGGACAAATCCAACAAGTAGCAGGAGCAGCAACTGCTATTGCCGTGAGCGGAAAAGATCAAAAAACACAACAAATTGTAGGTACTGCATTTGGATTAGGTAGTCAGTTTGGAGTGATGTTACCTTTTAGCAGAAGTCATGAAACAGAAGCTGATCGTATTGGAATTCAGTTAATGGCTATCGCTGGATATAACCCAAATGAGGCTGCAGAACTTTGGAAACGCATGAAAGCAAATAGTGGGGGACAATCACCACCAGAGTTTATGAGTACACACCCATCTAGTGATACAAGAATAGCAAACCTTACTGCTTGGGCACCTTCTGCAAGAGCAGAAGCCAAAAAATTTGGAGTAACGACATTTAAATAATTGTAAAGTATATTTTCTTAAAAAGATTATACTTACTTTAGAAGCTGTTTTGAAAAAAATCAAAACAGCTTTTTTATTTAATTATAGTTAACAAAGTACTCTTATTATAATGAAACATACACTAGCCAAAGGAGATAAAAAATTGTTGAATGCCTGGGCCTTTTATGATTGGGCTAATTCTGTATATAACTTAACCATCTCATCGGCAATTTTTCCTATTTTTTGGGGAGCACTTACCATTGTTAGAAATGATCAAGGCGATATTATAAATGATACCGTTAGATTTCTAGGAATTGATTTTAACAATGATTCTTTGATTAGTTATGTTACTGCATTAGCATTTTTGGTGGTATCTATAATGAGTCCATTACTTTCGGGTATAGCAGATTATGTTGGGAATAAGAAAAACTTTCTCAAATTCTTTTGTTATCTGGGAGCCTTATCCTGTATTGGTTTATATTGGTTTAGTTTAGAGTTTTTATGGTTTGGTTTATTGTGTTATTTTTTTGGTTTGGTAGGATTTTGGGCCAGTCTGGTTTTTTATAACTCGTATTTGCCAGATATTGCTTTCCCAGAACAACAAGATGCCATAAGTGCAAAAGGATATTCTTTAGGGTATATAGGTAGTGTTATATTGTTAATTATTAACCTTGTTATGATCTTGAAATATGAATGGTTTGGTTTTGAGAATGAAGGAGTCCCTACTCGGCTATCATTTGTGATGGTCGGGATTTGGTGGATCTTATTTAGTCAATATACTTATTACTATTTACCAAAAGGAAACAAGAAAGATACATTTACAAAAGAGGTTGTTTTTAATGGTTTTAAAGAATTAAAAAAGATTTGGAATGCATTACGTCATGATATACGATTACGTAGATATCTTACAGCATTTTTTGTGTATAGTATGGCGGTGCAAACAATTATGTTAATCGCTACTTATTTTGGGATAGAAGAGTTAGATTGGGGAGAGCAGGATGCTACCACAGGTTTAATAATTAGTATTTTATTGATACAATTAGTTGCTGTGTTAGGAGCTTTTTTAACCTCAAGGGCTTCTGCCAAATTTGGTAATGTTCCAACTTTGATCGTTATTAATATTGTTTGGATTGGTATTTGTATCTATGCCTATACCATTACAACGCCTTATCAATTTTATGCTACAGCTGCTATTGTTGGTTTGATTATGGGAGGAATACAATCTTTATCAAGATCAACCTATTCAAAGTTTTTACCAGAAAACGCGTTTGATACCGCTTCGTATTTTAGTTTTTATGATGTTTCAGAAAAAATAGGAATCGTAATAGGAATGTTTTCTTATGGTATTATTGCTCAGTTAACAGGCAGTGTGCGTTATTCTATTTTATTTTTAATACTGTTTTTTGTAGTTGGGGTACTATTACTTTTTAGAGTACCTAAATCTAACCCATAAATACAACTTTGTTTCTTTACCAGATCATTTCGTAGTACAAGTTTTATGATGTAATAGTTGAGTAATAAACTTTGTCTGTTTTTCGTGTATTTTATCGGAATTTGGGAGTTTATTATGCGATAGATTATAGTTTTGTTTTGTAATATGATATTATTGTAAACGTTATCTATATTCGTTACATTTATATGATAAAACCTAAAATTATGAAAAAACTTTTAATTGTGCTGACAGTCATTCTATTAGCATCTTGTGGAACTACTCAAAAGACAATTATTTCTGCAAAAAAAACTTTAAAAGGAGAATGGTCTCTTGATAAAATTACTTATGATCGAGACGGAATCTTCGAAGTAAATCTTTATAATGATGCATCGGCAGAATGTTTTACCGGTAGTACCTGGAAATTTATTCCAAATAATAACACAGGAACTTACCAGGTAAATCAAAGTACTTGTGTATCTACCGGGGCTAGAAATTTTAGATTTACGATCCCAAAGCCAGAAGCCGATGGTGATTTTAGTTTTTTGTTTAAGCCAATAAACGAAAAGAAGAAAAGTACCAATAACAATCAGGGGTACAGAATGGCTTTAAAACATCTGGATGAGGCTACCATGACTTGGGCAATGACCGTAAGTTTAGAAGGGAAACCTTTTGTGATCACAATGAATTTTAATAAAATATAACAATTCAAATCATAGTAATAATGAAAGTATATCTTAAAAAAATAGGAATAGCCATTATGGCAATTTCGGTACTAACAGCTTGTGATGCTGTACAAAATGCAAATAACACGCAAAAGGGAGCAGTAATTGGTACTGCTGCAGGTGCCGTTATTGGGGGTATTATTGGTAATAATGTTAAGAACAAAAACTCTGCTCTTGGAGCTGTGATTGGTGGTGTAGTTGGTGGTGTTGCCGGTGGAGTTATCGGTAAAAAAATGGATAAACAAGCACAAAAAATAGAATCAGAAATTCCAGGAGCCGAAGTAACCAGAGTAGGCGAGGGGATCGATGTAGTGTTTGATGAAAATAGTGGTGTTTATTTTGCGACTAACAAGTCTAATATCAATGAAAAATCCAAGGCAAACCTTCAAAAGTTAGCAGGTATTTTTAAAGAGTATCCTGATACAAATATTATTGTAGAAGGGCATACAGATAGTTCTGGAGATGATGCTTATAATATGACACTTTCTCAGAAACGTGCAAACGCGGTAACAGAGTATTTAGTATCTCAAGGTATTGGTAGAAATCGCTTAACTACTTATGCTCATGGAGAAACATTGCCTAAATATGATAATGGAACCGCAGAAGGAAGAGCAAAAAATAGAAGAGTAGAGTTAGGGATTGTTGCTAACGAAAAAATGAAGCAAGATGCTCAGAATGAAGTAAAGCAATAGGCTTAACTATTTATTTTCTATAATAGAATAAAAAAATCCCGAGTTTTATTGCTCGGG
Organism: Aquimarina discodermiae; assembly: GCF_040786235.1. Taxonomy (NCBI): domain Bacteria; kingdom Pseudomonadati; phylum Bacteroidota; class Flavobacteriia; order Flavobacteriales; family Flavobacteriaceae; genus Aquimarina; species Aquimarina discodermiae. The sequence goes on along the minus strand of NZ_JBFMKP010000013.1, from coordinate 121,328 downwards.
ATTTTTTATGCTCACTTTTTTATAAAAGTATTATTTTAAGGTTCCTACCATATCTTCAGGCTTCACCCATTCGTCAAACTCTTGTTCTGTAACATAATCAAGAGCAACTGCTTCATGTTTTAAAGTGGTACCATTTTGATGTGCCGTATTTGCTATTTCTGCAGCTTTATAATATCCTATTTTGGTATTCAAAGCAGTAACAAGCATTAAAGAATTATTTAATAACTCGGTAATTCTTTTTTGATTTGGCTCTATTCCTTGTGCACAATGCTCATCAAAAGATACACAAGCATCTCCAATTAACTGGGCACTTTGTAATAGATTAGCCGCCATAACAGGCTTAAATACGTTTAGCTCAAAATGCCCTTGCATTCCACCTACCGCAATAGCAGCATCATTACCAATTACTTGAGCACAAACCATGGTTAATGCCTCACATTGAGTTGGGTTTACTTTTCCTGGCATGATCGAACTTCCTGGCTCGTTGGCAGGAATAATTAATTCACCAATACCACTTCTAGGACCGGATGCTAACATTCGAATGTCGTTTCCTATTTTATTAAGTGAAACAGCAAGTTGCTTTAAAGCTCCGTGGCTTTCTACAAAGGCATCATGTGCAGCCAATGCTTCGAATTTATTTTCTGCGGTTATGAATGGTAGACTGGTAAACTGTGCAATAAATTCTGATACTCTTTTTGCATATCCTCGAGGAGTATTAAGACCGGTACCTACCGCAGTACCACCTAATGCTAATTCTGCCATATGTGGCAATGTGTTTTCTAATGCTTTTATACCGTGATCTAATTGTGATACATAACCAGATAACTCTTGCCCTATGGTAAGCGGTGTAGCATCCATAAAATGAGTACGTCCTATTTTTACCACATTTCTAAACTCATCTGCCTTACTTTTTAAGGTATCTCTTAGTTGCATTACACCAGGAATGGTAACTTCTACTATTTTTTTATAAGCCGCGATGTGCATTCCTGTTGGGAATGTATCGTTAGAAGATTGAGATTTATTGACATCATCATTTGGTTGTAATGTTTTCTCTCCTTCACCTATAGTTTTACCAGCAATCTGGTGTGCACGGTTGGCAATAACTTCATTAACATTCATGTTACTCTGTGTGCCAGAACCTGTTTGCCAGATTACTAATGGAAACTGATCATCATGCTTACCTTCTAAAATTTCATCACAAACCTGCGAGATAAGGTCTCTTTTTTCTATTGGTAATACTCCTAATTCGCAATTAGTGTAGGCTGCTGCTTTTTTTAAATAAGCAAAACCATAAACAATTTCTAATGGCATAGATGCCGGTGCGCCAATCTTAAAATTATTTCTTGAACGCTCTGTCTGTGCTCCCCAAAGTCGATCTGCAGGCACCTTAACTTCGCCCATCGTGTCTTTTTCTATTCTATACTCCATAGCTTGGATGATTTGTTTTTTGAAGCGCAAATTTAAGGATTTACCAATCGTTTTTGGAATATTCTATTCATTTTTTAAATTTATTATTTTTACAGATACTGAATATTAGTCTTTTAGAAATAATTTAGGTTTCTGTTATGAGATATAGAGAAGAGTTAGTATCTTTGGCAAAAATTGAAAATTAGAATATCACAATTATGTTTGAATTTGATCAGTATCTTGGTTTTTTAGCGTTTTTAACGATCCTTACCATAGGATTTTGGTTAATGATTTTTTTATTAACCTTTGTAGTTCCTTATTGGATTATAGGAGCTAATATTGAAAACTTTAAGTTAAGACAAGAAGCTAAGCGAAAAGCAAAAGAAGAAGCATAATATATCATAATATTATCAAAAAAATAAGCTGTTCAAATTTGAACAGCTTATTTTTTTTGATGGATATATTATATCTTCATATTCAATGTAAAAGAATAATGAGAAAAGATTAAACCAATTCTAGTAACTCTTCAGTAGTTATTACCTTTGCAAACTCTTCATTTAAACTTGCTAAAGTGGTTTGATGAATTATTTCTGAAGGAAATTTTTCTCCGTTAATACCAATTCTATCAAATGTTGCGGTGGCATCAGATATAAGAACGGTATCAAAACCATAATTACCTGCCATCCTTGTTGTAGTAGAAACACAATGATTTGTGGTTAACCCAATAATAACTAACTTATTTACCCCTTCATTTTCTAGACTCTCTTTTAAATTAGTTCCTATAAAAGCGCTATTTACATCTTTTACAATCACGGGTTCTCCCTCTATAGGTTTTACTTCATCTTTTATTTCAAATCCAGGGTGAGATTTATGTAATCTGGATACAGGGTTTTGAGAACTATGTATGATATGAAAAATAGGCAAATTTAATTTTCTCCATGTCTCCAAAATTTGTACAGCCTTTTTTTCGGCATCTTTATTATTTCTATTACCTCCCCAATACTCCTCTTCGTCAAACCCTTTTTGAAGGTCAATTAATAATAATGCTGTATTAAGTTCTCTTAATTTCATATCATTTATTTTATGTAAATATAAATCTCTTAGGAATACTTATTTTGAAAGCAGCTAATATAATGAATGCTTATAGATCTAAACCCTAAAATTATGTTACAAAAAAAGGTGTAAAATTAGCTAGTGATTAGGAAATACCCGTCCCTCTTTTTACTTAATAACTAGACTTCAAAAATTTGTCGTAAGTTGATTAATTTAGAGGTACGGCTTCTTCTTCAGTTAAGTAATGAGATAAATCGGGGTAAAGTCTTAGAGAAGTTTTTAGTTCATCATTGTATGCTTCATGATTTTTTACTTTCCCAAGATATTCTTTGAACATGGCTTCACGACCCAGTTTATACAATGCATATGTTTTGGCTGTTAAATGCCATACTTCCATTTTTAGCCCTAGGATACTCTCTACTTCATTAAGATAAAGTAACGCTTCATCAAATTTCTGAAGTTTAATTTTACTATATGCACAATTTGCTATCATGGTATAATAAAAATTGTTAGATTTTGGCATCTTATTGGCTACATATTCAAACAAACGAAAACACTTTTCGTTTTCATCTAATTTTAAATAGGCTCGACCTATTCGAACAATATTTTTATATTCCTGTTGTTCTAATAACTTATCTACTAGAAGATAGACATCATCTACTTTGGTAGGAGGGTGGTTAACGGTTTGAATAAAACTTTGCTGCGTTTCTAATTTCTCGAATTTTTGATTAATAATTTGCATAAAATTATCCTCATCTTTATAATCGCTTGGTGCAAAAAGAATTTCCCTTTTAAACAACAAAATAGTAAAAAACATGAACGCAATAAAAGAAGGGAAGGCAATAATGAAAACAACAATCATTTGTAATAAAACTGGATTTTCCTTTAAAAATCCAAGAGAAGCTGCTGTAATTGCTTCAATAAAAAACACAAAAATTGCAATTATTCCTAAGGGGTTATTGGGGTAGATTTTTTTTTCCATTTTTTATGACTATAAAATTTGATATAGTTTAGGTATGTGTTTTGGTCGTTTTGTGATAGAACAATAGCTATACAAACTCGATTTAATTTTAATGTTTCTAAAATACCATTTTTAAAACTCTAAATGCTTTATAATTCAATAAAAAAAATACTTAGAAGAATGAAATGTAACGTGCTCAGGATGATGTGTTATGGGTTTCAGAATGTATTGTTTTTTCTATTAATGACGTAAACATTTTGATACCTGTCTCTATTATTTCATCTGGAAAATCGTAATTTGAATGGTGTAGTGCCGGGGAATTTACTCCAGATCCAAGCCCAAACATTGCAGTTTTGTAATGTTTTGCAAACCAACCAAAATCTTCTCCAAATCTAAAAGGATAAGGTCTTTGAATGATTTTAAAATTATTTTCTTTTGCTACCGTATATATCATCTTATTACAGTCATGATCATTTTGACTAGCTGGGAAATATTCAAACCAATCGATAGTATAAGTTAGATTATGTAACATACATTTAGTTTTTACTATTTTCTGCAGTTGTTTTTTTAAAAGATCCATTCTTTCTGTATTCCATGTTCTTATGGTATAATGGAGCTCTCCCATTGCAGGAGAAATACCATAAGCTTTTTCACCCATGGTAATATGAACGGGAGTGAGGATAGCAAAATCATCGCTAAGAGGTTCTGTAACATTTAATGTAGAGAATTCTTTTATTAAATCAGAGATCACTAATGCAGGGTTAATACCATTTTCTGGTTGGGCTGCATGAGATTTTTTCCCTGTTAAATGAATAACAAAACTAACAACCTCTGCAGAAAACCCTTTTTTCATGGTAATGATACTATGTAAGGGTGCTCCAGGGATATTATGAAGCGCAAATATGTAATCAGAGTTTAACTGCTTAAATTTTTGGTCAGATAGAATCTCAAAAGCGCCTTTTCCAGTTTCTTCGGCAGGTTGAAATAGCAACACAATCTTACCCGATTTAAATTTTTGTTTTTTAATCCAGAAAACCAAACCAGCAACAATTGCCATATGCCCATCATGTCCACATTTATGAGAAACACCTTCATTTTGAGATCGGTGATCAAATTCATTTTCTTCTTCTATTGGTAATGCATCTAATTCACACCGAATGGTAATTGTGGTACCGGGTTTAGGAAATGTATATACCGCAGCCAAACCATTGTTACCAATGTTTTCGATGAAATGTGTTGGGTGATGAGAAGTAATAAATTCTTTAATCCTATTTACTGTTTCATATTCGTTACCAGATAATTCTGGGTTTTGATGTAATTCCTTTCTTAATTTTATAATTTCTGGATTCATTGGCTTTTTAAGTTTTTTTGATTCAACTTTTGTTCTGTTAACAAGGGCACATAACAATGTTTTTCTACCATAACATAGCCCTTCTGTTTGGCTACGAATTAATTTCTATACTAACTTTTGATTTAAGAATCCCTTTTCCGCCAACCATTAAATTAATAATAGTATTATTTTTAATTTGCATATCCACAATAATTAAACTTGGAGAAGGTTGATCCATATATTGACCTTGCCTAATCAAATACCTATTTTTTTTAATGTTTAAAACATTATATAAATAGCAAGCAAGCGGGCCAGCAGCCATACCTGTTGCTGCCTCTTCAATAATATGATATCTTGGAGCAAACATTCTGGAATTAGCATCTTTTTTTTGAATAGTAATTGCAGTAGTAAATACATAAAAACCTATTAAATCAAATTCATCACTTATTTTAGAAATAGTTTTAAAATTTGGAGTGATATTTTTAAGAACATCTTCATTTTTAACAGGAACTAATAAAAATGAATTCCCTGTGTTTACTACCTGTAAAGGAGCATTGGGTAAAAGATCATTTTTTTGTAATCCAAGCGATGCCAGAATTAATTGTTCTTTGTGTGATACATTTAAATGCTTAGGAGCTACTTGTTCCATAAATGCATTATCATCAATTAGTTTAATGTATCTTTTCCCATCGATTGTTTCTTTCGAAGAATTATTGCGTTTTAGTATATTTTGTTGTTTTAAATAAGAGAATGTTGCTACTGTAGCATGACCACAATGCGCAATTTGTCGATTAGGTGTAAAGAACTCTAATTTAAAATCTTCGGTTTTAGATTTTGATACAAATGCTGTTTCTGAGAGCCCCACTTTTTTTGCAATTTCTAGTTTGTTTTTATGAGTTAAATTATCTGCATCCAAAACTACTCCTGCCGGATTACCACCTTTATCATCTTCGACAAAAGCATTTAAGACTTGTACATTAATAACTTTTAAATTGTTCATTTTTTATTTTTTAGTATGTTATAACTAGTAGACGTGAACAATTAAAAAAAGACGAAAAAATTATTTTAAACTGTCATCAAAATCCAATAGTTTACCAGATTTGTCAAATTTTGTATTAGGACAATCTATAATATTTTCTTTTAAGACATTTCTTGCTTTTTGTACCCTGGATTTTGCTCCAGAGTAGGATATATCAAGCAAATTAGCTAATTCCTTTTGTGAGATATTTTTAAAAGAAGTTAAGGTAATAGCTTGATGATATTTTGAAGAGAGTTGTTCAATTTTCTGATTGATACAATTGCTTAATTGTGAATATTCGAAATCATCAGTTTCATTTTCAGGAATGTCGAAGTTGTTTATTGAAATAGTTTTCAAACTCAACTTGCGATAATGGTCAATAATCGTATTTCTAGTAATTTGATAAATCCATGAAGTTAGTTTGGAAGTATCTTCGAGTTGATCGATTTTTGATAAGGCTTTACTAAAAGATTCTTGAAGAATGTCTTTTGCAAGATCTTCGTTTTTTATCCTTTTATTGATAAACTTATAAAGCTCTTCATTTAAATCTACCCAAATGTTTTTTACTTCATCTTTCATAGCATGGTTTCTTTGTTTCAATATTGATACATCTTTTAAATGATACTAGGGACAGTCTTTAAAATTACTACAATTAATAAGATATTTATTGATTTAACTTTTAAATTACATTTTAAATAATTAAATGTTAAGGATATGTGATTCATTGTATTATTTCATATTTTTATAAATGATCGAATCAATTTCGAGCATTAAATAATCTTGGGTAATGCTTTAGTATAAATATTATTTATTGTTTATTAGATTAAATATATAATTTATCTATTGTTTTGCTTTGGTATTTAGCTAAGTTTGGTAACAAATCGTAAAAAATCAATTTAAATATGGATAACACAAATAGTCACATTAATGGAGATATAAGTAAATGCCCATTTATGGGGGGAGCAAAAAATGAAAGCGCTGGAGGAGGTACATCTAATCAAGATTGGTGGCCAAATCAATTAAAATTAAATATTCTTAGACAAAATTCTACCAAGTCTGATCCTATGGGAGAAAAATTTGACTATGCTGAAGAATTCAAAAGTTTAGATTTAAATAAAATAAAAAAAGATCTTATAGACTTAATGACTACGTCTCAGGATTGGTGGCCGGCAGATTATGGTCATTATGGTCCTTTGTTTATTCGTATGGCTTGGCATAGTGCAGGTACATATCGTATTCAAGATGGTAGAGGAGGAGCAGGTTCTGGAAGCCAACGTTTTGCTCCTTTAAATAGTTGGCCGGATAACGGAAACCTTGATAAGGCAAGGCTATTATTATGGCCTATAAAACAAAAATATGGAAGAAAAATCTCCTGGGCAGATTTAATGATTTTGGCAGGAAATTGTGCTTTGGAATCTATGGGTTTTAAAACCTTTGGTTTTGCCGGTGGGCGTGAGGATATCTGGGAGCCTGAACAAGATATTTACTGGGGTTCTGAAACCGAATGGATGGGAGATAAAGAACGTTATTCTGGTGAGCGAGAGTTAGAAAATCCATTAGGAGCAACTCATATGGGACTTATATATGTAAACCCAGAAGGCCCAGGTGGTAATCCGGATCCTCTAGGATCTGCTTATGATATCAGAGAAACCTTTGGTCGTATGGCAATGAATGACGAAGAAACGGTTGCTTTGGTAGCAGGAGGTCATACTTTTGGAAAAGCCCATGGAGCAGCCGATCCTGATAAATATGTTGGGGCTGAACCAGCAGGAGCAAGTATAGAAGAGCAAAGTTTGGGTTGGAAAAATACATTTGGTTCTGGTAAAGGTGATGATACAATTACCAGTGGTCTTGAAGGGGCATGGACTCCAAACCCTATAAAATGGGATCATGATTACTTCGAAGTTCTGTTAGGATATGATTGGGAATTAACAAAGAGCCCAGCAGGAGCTCATCAATGGGTTCCTACAGAAGCCTCTTCGGCAAGAACAGCTCCTAAAGCAGGAGATGCATCTAAGCAACAATCGCTGATGATGACTACGGCAGATATGGCATTAAAATTAGATCCTGTTTATCTTCCAATTTCTAAACGTTTTTATGAAAACCCAGTAGAGTTTGAAGAAGCTTTTGCTCGTGCTTGGTTTAAGCTAACACATAGAGATATGGGACCTAAAGTTCTTTATTTGGGATCGGATGTGCCGAAAGAAGAGTTAATCTGGCAAGACCCTGTACCCGCTGTTACACATGAATTAATTGGTGAAGCAGATATAGACGAATTGAAAAGAAGAATATTAGCCTCAGGATTAACCATATCGCAATTGGTAACTACCGCATGGGCGTCTGCATCTACTTTTAGAGGTTCTGATAAACGAGGGGGCGCGAATGGAGGACGTATTCGTCTTGCACCACAAAAAGATTGGAGTATAAATAATACTACTCAGGTTACCAGAGTTTTAGAAGTGTTAGAAGGGGTTAAAACAGAGTTTAATGAAGCTCAAGAAGGCAATAAACAAGTATCTATAGCAGACTTAATTGTTTTAGGAGGTAGTGCCGCTATAGAACAAGCAGCAAAGAATAAGGGGCATAAGATAACGGTACCATTTGCAGCAGGTCGTACAGATGCTTCTCAAGAACAAACAGATGTAGAATCGTTTGCAGTACTAGAACCTATTGCAGATGGGTTTAGAAATTATTTAAAAGGAAGTCACGGCGCGTCTGCAGAAGAATTATTAGTAGATAAAGCACAGCTACTAACGCTTACAGTTCCAGAGATGGCAGTATTAGTAGGAGGAATGCGCGTACTTAATACAAATCATGACCTATCTAATCATGGGGTATTTACCAGTAACCCTGAATCGTTAAGCAATGATTTCTTTAAAAATCTATTAGATATGAAAACTACCTGGAAGAGCATTTCTGATGATGGTAATGTATTCGAAGGGCGTAATCGTATCACGGGAGAACTTATATGGACAGGAACAAGAGTTGATCTTATTTTTGGTTCGAATTCTGAGCTTCGTGCTATTGCAGAAGTATATGCATGTGAAGACTCAGAAAAGAAATTCATTCATGATTTTGTGTCAGCATGGACCAAGGTAATGAACCTGGACCGGTTTGATTTGAAATAGTGTTTGAAATATTTCATCCATCCCAGAAAAGATGACTTATAACAAGTCATCTTTTCTATTTTATGTAGTAATACAATAAAGTGTATTGTTTTATATCATTAAGAACTAGTGTTCGTTTCCCTTATAAATCCACATAGGTGCTGTCTCACCAGCCCTTTTAAATCCTACTTTTTTATAAAAATCTATTGCTTTACCATCTGCAGTTAGTATCTGCATATGAAAATCACCATATTTCTCCTGCATTTTAGATACAATTCTTTGTCCAATACCTTGTCCGTGATAATCAGGATGAACTAATAAATGAGGATAATATACCACAAGGTGCCCATCAGAAATAGCATTTCCTAAACCGACAAGTTCTTCACCACTCCAGGCAGAAATTAATGTATGCGAATTTATAAGTGCATTATAGAGCTCATTTGGTTTTTCGGCAGCACTCCATTTATTTGCTTTATAAAGATGTACTATTTGTTGTATATCAATGTTTCTGGTTTCAGAAATTGTAATTTCCATGCTTAATTATAAATAGTATTATTTCAAATTTGTTTGTAGTAAAACATACAAAAGTTACAGGTTATGTTAATATTCTCTACTTTCTATTTGAAACTTGAATCCAACATCCTGAACACCAAATGATGTTTCGTAAGTGCTTTTGGTCAAAATGAATTCGAAAGTGGGTTCCCATCCACTGCTTTGTTTGGTTTCACCTCCTAAAATTTCTACAGTATATATTCCATTTTCTAAAGGAATTTTTGGTCGAATAGTATTTGAGGTAAGATTTTTTATTCCGTTTTCTTCATTCCATAGCTGTAAATATGGAATAGTCATTAGATATATTTCATTACTAATGACTTCCAAAATATATCCTTCTTTTCGAAACTGCAAATCACTTTCATGATTATTGAATGCGGAATCTTTAGTATTAATAGTGAAAAAAATATGATAAGGATAGTTTTTGACTCCAGACATTGGGATTAACACTCCTTTTTCAACCACCAAGTCTCCACTATCATTTGTAGTGAATTCTTGTATCAAATTATCAGACAACTTATTCTCTAGTTTAAATTTGGATAAGTTTGCAGGATCTCCCAAAAAAAAGTAATCCCATAAATCGTTTAAACACTCTGTAAATTTCATAAATAAATTATCTAATTATACATTATTAGTCACACCCAATTTGCAGGCAGCAATTATGGAATAAATAATGTGCTAAAACTAATTAAAAAAAGAAACCGAATCAATTATATTACAAGAATTGGAAAATGTTTTTATGTGTTATCTATTCGTTTTGTTATTAGTTTTTTTAGAGGTATTTGTGTTTAAAAAACTCATGATATACTTTATGAATTTATAAGAATTATCTTTTGAAACACTGATCATTACATGAGCTATTTTTCTATATAATGGTAGTGATACATCATATTTTCAATACAATTTCTGCTTTGTTAATAATAAGTGTAGGATTTTTGGTAGCAACCAGGATTCCCTTAAATGTATAGTTTCCATCATCTTCAATTTTAAACTCAGAGTTTTTACCCGTAAAACTCCAGTCTGTTTTCCCCATGATTGATGTTTTAAGTTCTCCTAAGGTTATATTTTTCTCGGTAGTGTCAATTTCTAATATTCCAAGGTTTTCTCCGTCTTTTAACACTTCTATTTGAAATTGTAAAGTAACGTCTCCTTCATATTTCATATCCATTTCTGACCAAAAAGCAATTTCATCTCCTTTTTTAAGTGATAAAGAGGTTTCCTTAATAATTAGATTATTGTCATCGGTACTTACTTGATTGATAGCTAATCTGGCTATTTCTTCTCCGGTAAGAGCACTACAACCAGTCAATCCTGCGAATACCAATAAAGTTGTGATAATAGATAAAAGTTTGTTCATTTTATTAAAATTATGATGGTTACTATTATTTAGTAAGTGTCATATAACCATAATATGTTACTTTATCTTTGATGAATATTTTTAGATACTGTTTTTTATCAAGGATTTTTTAAAGTATAAGATTCAATATTATTTTGTTGTTTTCACTCCTTTAACCAATAACCAAAGTGAAAAAGACAATTCTCCGATTAAAGAAAATAAGAGTACTAAAAATACATCTTCAGAGTATTGTGGTGCAAGAATGAGTACCAAACTATTAATCAGGTAACAAAGACCGGCATTACCCATTAAAACACCTAAAACATTTGGAAAATAATTTGATTTAAAAATTAAATAACCATAGGTTAAACAAGCAAATCCGAAAAAAATAAGCCCAAGTCCAAAACCATAATCATGTACGTCGGTTAACAAATATACTTGCGCATGTATTTGATCTGCATCGAATGCTTTTGTATACGATGGATTATTGATCAAAACGGTAGCAACAATAAGTGACATCTTATTAACGACTAATACCGCGGTTTGTATAACATTAAACAAAACACCCAGTAATGCCAGGTATTTGTTTACGTTTTTAAGCAACAGAAATAAAATAATCATTAACGGAATATCCAGGATATGCATCATAATATCTCCTATAATACCTATACGCCATAAAGTGTTCGAAGCCACAAGATTTTGATAAGTAGTGGCAGGATCCATGGTGATCACCGATCCCCTGATAACTATTTGTCCAAGAGCACCAAGAACAATTATTAAGAGGTATAAAACTCCACCTATACGGGCATATTTAGAAAGAGAATATTTCGTGTTGATCATTGATTATAACAATTAAGTTGTTGGTTTAGTAGTTTGTTTTAATTTTATGTAATGGTTATAGACATAGCGCCAAGGTATAACAATGGGTACTAATATTACACCGATTAGGCATGCAAAAAGAGTTTCTTTTGCATAGGTATCCAGGCCATGGTTCAACCAGGTTGGTAATGCAAAACCAAATACCCAAATTAATTTCCAGATTAGTTCGAAAATTAAAATAGGAAGCATTTTTATGGGAAACCGAATACCGAGTGCAGCCAGTAACGCCAATGCCCCCAATAAGGATTGAATTACTGTGTCTTCATTGGCTAATCTCTGCGTAGGAACAATTATTTCAGGCCAAATAGTAAGGATCAACCCTGCTGCTATAAGCAAATACATTGCACGTAAAAAGTATAAGCTTAACTTTGATATTTCTGACATAATTCGCCCTTTTCTTTTGATGACGATTAGATGGGAAGATTGTTACATATGGCGTTTTAATCGTTATCGTTTTTAGTCTCCAAGTGGATTGAAAATATAGCAGTACTATGTCATAATTGTACTATATATTGTCTATTGCTTTTTCTTAGTATAATTATACTCACTTCTTTTTATCCAATTATCTGTTTGATCGAATTGAACTTCTTTTCTAATCAAAAACAATTCATTTCCAAGAATATATGTATATCGAATATGGGCAGTTTTATTATCATCTTTACCTTTATGCATGGTTTGAATTTGAATAGATCTATTTTCTAATTTCTTTCTTGATATGACTTCTTTTTTATTCAATAGCAACCCATTTCTAGAAATTTTAATTTTTTCTGAATTATTTGCCTTAGGCTCATTTGGATAAATATGACTTAGCGCTAAACTGTTTTTATCTTTTCCTTGTTGAACAACCAAATTTGCAGGCATGGTAAAGGGTTGATTTGTTTTATAGTCAAGATATGTAATACTTCCTTGCCAGTCACCTATAATGATTTTCAAATCTTCAGGAGTTATTGCTGTTTGAGCATACGTACTTAAGGAAAGTAACAATAGTAAATGAGTTATGGCTAATTTCATGTGTATTTATTTTTTGTCTCTCAAAAATAACGAAAATAAAGGGGATATTCTTGCATGTATTAACCCTCGCATAAAAATAAGCAATCAGCTTACCGATGATCAATACTTTTGTTGCGAGGACGGATATCTTAGGTGCGGTGGAAGAATTTTACATATCTTGACTATAAAACAATTCGGGGAAGGGTTTAGGTATCGTTCGGGTAGTCTTTTTTATATAGCTGGTCGATAAAAAATATTGATAGATGATACATACAGCGGGGATGAACTTTTAGATAGTTGGGGACAGGTAAAATTAATGTAGGGAGAGGTGTAGGTATGATAGGGGAATACTTGTATGTAATGAATCAATATGTTTTTTTTGTTTGATAAACACCATACAGAAGCACTTGTTTTTCTTTCCCTTTAAGTGCGATATCACCAATTTTATCAAAATAGAAATTAGTATCACCAAGCACATTTTTTAAATTTTCTGATATTAAAAGCTCTTGATTAAACTCATTGCATTTACCTTGAATCCTTGCTGCCGTATTAATTGTGTCTCCGTGGTAGGCGATTTCCTTTTTAAATTTACCAACTTCGGTTACCGTAACGATACCTAAATTTATTCCTGCTTTAAAATGAGGGGTGCAATTATAGTTTTTTAAGTAAAAATCTTTTTTTTGATCTAATCGTTTTTTAAAATTAAAATATGCATTTAAACAATTTTGGTTTTTTAACCCTTCTTTGAGTTTCCATGTCAAGACCACTTCATCTCCTACATATTGATATATTTCTGCTTCGTTTTCTACAACAACTCCTAAATCATTAAAACAATCCTGAATCATCTTACTATATTTGATATGCCCTAGTTTTTCAGCATGTTGTGTCGAAGATTGAAGATCTAGAAACATAAAAATACGTTCTTCTTCTCTTGGCGAATAAAACTTACCGCTAAAAAGTTTCCAAAGATTATTACTACCAAGAAATAAATTGACCTGTCGTAATCCAAACATAAAAATATCGACGGATATTATATATAAATAGATAGCTAAGCTACCGGGTTCGAATGCAAATTTGAAAAATGTTATGTTCTTTGCAAAAATGGCATACGATAGGGCTATTATAGAGAGTAGAAAAAGCAAAACATATATCAGTCGCAATAAGGATAGTTTTAATAAAGATATTCTTCCATAACTTCGTTCTTCTATTAATATTTGAACATACCCGGAAATAAAACCTAACAATGGCCCTCCTATAATAGAGGTAACTATAGATTGCCAAATTTCGAACTGAACAGATCCTAACTCTCGAGTTCCCTCACCTCTTACAATACTTAAAAATATAAATGCCAATGTCCAACCTATACCATATTGTCGAATGATTTGCCATCTACGTTTATTTTTAAATTTCATAGAACAGTATGTATGGTTGTCGATATAATTTATTAGTCATTTATAAGATCAATGTTGTGTTGATATTACGAAATGTAATTCCAGATATTTTTGTGTTTGGCCATTTGTTGGTAGGTATATAAAAGTACTTTGTTTTTTTCTAGTGATAAGGACGGATCTTCATTCAGTATTTTAACTGCATAATGACGTGCCGTTTTTAAAATTTCATTATCTTTTACAATATCCGCAATTTTTAGCGTTAGTACACCACTTTGTTGTGTACCCATAATATCACCCGGGCCACGTAGTTTTAAATCTACTTCGGCAATATCAAATCCATCATTTGTTCGAACCATGGTTTCTAACCTGGTTTTACTATCTGCAGATAATTTAAAACTCGTCATCAAAATACAAAAACTTTGCTCAGCACCACGGCCCACACGACCACGTAATTGGTGTAACTGGGACAAACCAAATCTTTCGGCACTCTCTATAATCATAACACTGGCATTGGGTACATTTACACCAACCTCTATAACTGTGGTAGCCACCATTATTTGCGTTTCTCCTTTTACAAAGCGATCCATCTCATAGTCTTTATCGGCAGGTTTCATTTTACCATGCACTATAGAAATCTGATAGGTGGGAGAGGGAAAAGAGCGAGCGATACTTTCGTACCCGTCCATAAGATCTTTATAATCCATAGCTTCAGACTCTTGTATCAAGGGGTAAACGATATAAATTTGTCTTCCCTTTTGTATTTCATCTGCAATAAATTTAAAAACTTTTAAACGGTTACTATCATAACGATGTACTGTTTTGATTGCTTTACGACCGGGAGGAAGTTCATCAATAACAGAAATATCTAAATCTCCGTACAAACTCATGGCCAAGGTTCTGGGAATTGGGGTAGCGGTCATCACCAGAATATGTGGCGGGTAGGTGTTTTTGTGCCATAATTTGGCACGTTGCGCTACTCCAAATCGATGTTGTTCATCTATAATAGCCAAACCAAGGTTATGAAATTGTACCTTGTCCTCTAGAATGGCATGCGTACCAATAAGAATATGTAAATCCCCTTCTGCTAATGAAGCATGAATTTCACGTCGTTCTTTGGCTGTAGAACTCCCCATTAAGAGTTTTACATTAATATCAAGATCTTTGGTGAGTTCTTTGATTCCTTGATAGTGTTGGTTAGCCAGAATCGCGGTAGGAGCCATTAGACAAGCTTGAAAACCATTATCGATAGCCAATAACATAGTCATTAATCCAACAATAGTTTTACCAGAACCCACATCTCCCTGCAATAATCGATTCATCTGTGCACTATTACCAATATCATTTCTAATTTCTTTAATCACTCTTTTTTGAGCATTGGTTAACTCAAAAGGGAGGTGATCCTTATAAAACGTATTAAAATAGTCACCTACCAAAGGAAAAGGAAATCCTTTTATCTTTTGTTTTCGAATTAGTTTTTTAGTAATTAATTGTAATTGTATGTAGAATAACTCTTCAAACTTAAGACGATATTGTGCTTTAGCAAGTAATTCTTGATTTTTTGGAAAATGAATATTGAAGACTGCTTCACTCTTTGATATAAGCTTTAAATCATCTAGAATCTCTTTGGTTAATGTGTCATAAAACCTGGCCTTAGTCTCTACAAACAATTGTTGCATCATCTTACTTATTACACGATTGGAGATCCCTTTGTTGGCTAACTTTTCTGTCGAAGGATATATGGGTTGCATGGCAATTTTAAGGTTTTGCTGATGCTCTGAGAGTAACTCCATCTCTGGATGAGGCATACTAAACCCATTATAATATTTGGTCTTTCCAAAAATTACATAGGGAGTGTTTAGCTTTATTTGTTCCTGAATCCATTTATGTCTTCTAAACCATACCAATTCCATTTCGCCGGTTTCGTCTATAAACTTGGCAACAAGTCGTTTTCCTCTTTTTTGTGCAACTGTTTTGATATGCACGATTTTCCCAACAATTTGTACTTCGGAAGAGTTACGTTGTAATTGATTAATCTTATAATATTGCGTTTTATCAAGATAACGATTAGGAAAAAGATTGATAAGGTCCTGATAGGTATGAATCCCTAATTCTGACCGAAGTAGATTTGCTCTTGACGGGCCAACACCCTTAAGGTAATCAATAGGAGTTTGTAAAATAGAAGGATTCATTAGGACGAAGATACTGTTTGTTAGATAATCATAAAGTCATTAACCGTTTATACATTTATTTCTACCTTTTATACATTTATATAAACCGTTTATACAATTTGAAAACGAATAAAAAACGAGTTTTATTAAATTTAGTTTACTTAAGTGTATAAATAAGATAAAAAACTTATACCGATGTAATTACACAAATGATCTAATATTATGAAAAAAAATGCCTACCCAATCCTAGCAGGAATTAGCTTATTGTCTATTTGTATGTTCTCTATAATACAATTAACAAGAGATAACGAAATAGCGGATACAAATATAGTAAATGATAAGATAAGTGAATTAAGGAATCAACATTCAGAATACTTAAAAAACAGTCCTTATAAAGAAACCAAATATCTTTCTAAACAAGAAAGAAAGGAACTTCGTTTGCCACCTGATAAGTATTATGAACAGATGTGGGAACTAACCATAAATCCTGCTACAGGAAGAACTGAACCTGAAGTCGTAGAAAAATTGCGAAAACAGTTAGAAAGAAAAATCAGAAGTAAAAGAGCTCCAGGTGATGATGTGAATAATCCTTGGATATCAAGAGGGTCTAATAATGTAGGGGGACGCACACGAGCAGTACTATTTGATCCTAATGATCCTAATTATAAAAGAGTTTTTTCTGGTGGTGTAAGTGGTGGACTATGGGTAAATGATGATATTACCTTAGAGGATTCAGAGTGGAGGATGGTACAAGGAGTTCCAGGAAACCTTAATGTAACTACAATAGCAGTCGATCCCAAAGATTCGGATATTTGGTATTTAGGAACAGGAGAACAATATACTAATGGAGATGTAGTGGGTAATGGAATATATAAATCTGTAGATGGTGGTGTTAATTGGAAACCCTTAAATATTTTACCGGCTGATGATGGTGATCTAGGAATTTCTCTTTCAGGGATTTTCTATATAAATGATATAGTTGTCTGGGAAAATATAGCACTTAATAGAACTGAAATATTTGTTGGTGTAGGATCAGGTTTACACACTCTATTTAATCCATTTCAAGTATTAGGAACACAATCAAGTGGGATATATCGATCTATTGATAATGGAGAAACGTGGAATCGTTTAGAGTCTGATAATTTAAAGTTTGTAGATAGGTTTGGTAATTCGACATTTTATATTCCTAATGATTTTGAAATAGGAGCTGATAATAAATTATGGATGTCTACCGTGGGGGTTAAGATTTTAGGAGATATTGAAGGTGGACGTATTTTTAGTTCTATAGATGGTGAAAATTGGTTAGAAGCTCCTGTTTCTCCACTTCCTAATGCAGACAGGTTAGAATTAGAAGTATCAAGTTATAATGCTAATAAGTTATATGCTCTTAGCGCTGGAAGGGGTTCAAAATCTGAACAGATTTATGTGACTACCGATGGATTTAACTCTGAAGAAAATCTTTCTAAGACTAATTTACCCGTAGACGTGGATAGAATAATTTCGAGGTTTGGTTTTACACGATTTCAAGGATTTTATAACTTAATGATTGAATCTGATCCAACCAATGATTCAATTTTATATGTTGGAGGAATAGATCTATTTAGATCAGTTGATAATGGAGCAAGTTGGGATCAGATTTCTAAATGGACAGATAGTGAATTTTTTGGATTAGATAAATTAGAAGTTCCTTTGGTTCATGCAGATCAACATGCCATGGTATTTAGACCAGGCAATACCGATCAGGCAATTTTTGGTAACGATGGAGGGGTTAATTTTGCCAATAGTTTATCTAAAACACAAAATAATCCAGATGCAATTCAAAGCAGGGTTAAAGGGTATATAACTACTCAATTTGTAAAGGGCGCTATAGGACCTAATGGAGTGGCGAACAGAAGTGAAATCTTTTCTGCAGGAGCACAAGATAACGGAACTCAGGCGTTTATAAATCCAAAAAGTGGAGCCAATGGTACGGTACAAGTAAGCGGTGGAGATGGAGGATATACCTTTGTGGATAAAGATGGAGAATATTTAATAACCACTACAATATATAATAGGCAAATATTAAAAGTGTATTTACCCTGGAATGGTTCATTTGATGATATTAAAGATGAAACTTTATTGGAAGAGTCTTCTGGTGATTTTGTTAATGCTATGGGATATGATGATAAGGCTAACTTCTTATTAGCCAATAGTTCTGTTCGATCATCTAATAATAAAATTAAAACCATTGATGTAGCAAATAATAAAAATGATGACATTACCAATTCATTATTAACTGATTCGCCTACAGCGTTTGTTGCATCACCTTATACAGATCATACTTGGTTAGTGGGATTAAAAGATGGAAAAATGATCAAATTGACCGATGTAGGAATAGGTACTGCCACATGGGTAGAAATTTCTAATCCATTTTTAGGTTCCATATCTTCTATACGATATGGTGCAACCGATAATGATATATTAGTTACTATTCATAATTATGGTGTAGTAAGCGTATGGGCTTCTGTAGATGGTGGAGAAACCTGGATGAACAAAGAAGGGGATTTACCCAATATTCCTGTTAGAGATATTTTACAAAACCCATTGGATAGGAGAGAAGTAATTCTAGCAACACAATTAGGAGTTTGGAAAACAAGAAACTTTGATACTACCAACCCGAATTGGGTACGATCGCAAAATGGGATGAGTGATGTAAGAGTTACTTCTTTTGATTATTGGGCAAAAGGAGGAAGTCATTATGATAATGTAATCCTGGCATCGACTTATGGGCGAGGTGTTTTTACAGGATCTTTTACTTCTAATCCCGATGATCAAGCTCCTACAGCACCCACCAATCTTACAGCTTCTAATATCACATCGACAACTATAGATGTTTCATGGACGGCATCATCAGATAATGTTGCAGTAACCAGATATGATGTATTGGTAGATGGAAAAACAGTTGTATATGGTATTACAGAGACCAATACGACCTTAACAAGACTCAATGCTAACACAGAATATAGTATCAGTGTGATAGCATATGATGCAGTAAGCAATGCTTCAGAACAAAGTGAAGTGTTGAAAGTAAGTACTTTGGAAGATGTAAGTAAAGATTTTATAACATCGAATAATGTTGTATTGTATCCTAATCCAGTTAGTAGAGGAAGGGATATAACAGTTACTCTTTCAGAATCAATGCAAAATACGCCATACAGTATTGCTAACATTACAGGGGCAATTGTTAAAAAAGGAATACTAACAGATAATTCATCGCAAATTGGGATACAAGAGTTAGACAGTGGTGTATACTTTTTACAAATCAGAAATAATAAAGAAAACTATTTCAGAAGATTTGTTAAGGAATAAAGACAGAAATAGTGTATATAAAATTATAGAAGAGGCTGCAGTATGCAGCCTCTTTATTTTTAGTAATAATTGATCTTACTTATATCACAAAGAATTAGGAAGGGTGTGTCACATTAACAGACTTATTTCGTTATTTTGGCAAAACATTTGATGAATCATTAGTATGAGATTTTTAACACCTGTATGTATTATTTTATTTTCAATTGTATCGCATGCACAAAAAGAAACGCTAACAATAGCTAAAGAACAACCTCATGTAGATTTTACAGAGGCCAAGGTTGATATTCTGATAACACCAAAAACTCAAACTGTCGCTGGAGAAGTAACCTATATATTTAATGTTCTAAAATCAATTGATACCGTATTTGTAGATGCTCAAAAGATGAATATTAACAAAGTGGTTTTAGAAGAAAACAAAATTGATTTTATATATGATTCTAAAAAAATAGGAATTATAAGTGATTTTAAACCCAATACCCGCTATTCTGTAACAATAGCATATGATGCAACCCCCAAAAAGGCATTGTACTTCGTTAAGGATATAGAGGGTAATGATCAGGTTTGGACCCAAGGTCAAGGAAAATATACTTCGAACTGGTTACCTAGTTTTGATGATATGAACGAAAAAGTAGCCTTTGACTTAGCTATTAGCTATTATAAAAATTTTGAAGTGATCGCCAATGGTACATTAGAAAAGGTAGTTCCGATAAATGATTCTATTCAAAAGTGGCAGTATGATATGCAACAGCCTATGAGTAGCTATCTGGTAGCTTTTGCGATAGGTAAGTATGATAAGGTGGCAGACGTATCTTCAAGCGGAACTCCATTAGAAATGTATTACTACCCAAAAGATAAAGATAAGTTTGAATTTACTTATAAACACAGTAAAAAAATATTTGATTTCCTGGAAGAAGAAATTGGTTTTGATTATCCATGGCAAAATTATAAACAAATACCGGTAAAAGATTTTTTATATGCAGGAATGGAAAATACAGGAACTACCATTTTTTCTGATAGTTTTATTGTAGACGAAACAGGGTTTGTGGATCAGAATTACATAAATGTAAATGCTCATGAGCTCGCACATCAATGGTTTGGTGACTTGGTTACAGCAACAGAAGGGAAACATCATTGGTTACAGGAAGGTTTTGCAACATATTATGCTTTGTTGGCAGAAAAAGAAATTTTTGGAGAAGATTATTTCTTGTTTAAACTATATGAAAGCGCAGAGCAATTAACAGAACTATCAAAAACAGATAACGCTACTTCTTTACTAGATCCTAAGGCAAGTTCGTTAACATTTTATCAGCGTGGGGCATGGGCATTACATGCGCTTAGAAATTTAATTGGTGACGCAAGTTTTAAAATTAGTGTTCATAATTATTTAGAAAAACATAAGTTTAAAAATGTCACGACTAACGATTTTATTGCTGTGGCATCTTCGGTAAGTGGAATGGATTTATCTGATTATAAAAAATTGTGGTTAGATAATGTTAAATTTCCATCACAAGAAGCATTAGATATTCTTACGCAATCAAAGTTTATCAAAGACTATCTAAACCTTGCCAAAGAAAGGACACAACCAATTGCCGGAAAATGGAAAGAACTATCAGAAGCTCTTAGTTTTCCTGTTAACGATTATATTGGACAGGAAGCGGTATATCAATTAAGTGGTAATCGAGATCCAGAAGTAATAGCACTTTATGACAAAGCGTTTGAAACCAACAATGTTTTTGTACGTCAGGCAATAGCAAATACGCTTAGTACAGTACCCAAAGATTTACAAGAACAATACGAATCCTTATTAAAAGATGCATCATATGCTACTATAGAACCTGCTATTTATCATTTATGGAGCAGTTTTCCACAAAAAAGAAAAGAATACCTCGATACGACCAAAGAAATTATAGGATTTAATAATAAAAATATTAGAACACTATGGTTGGTGTTGGCATTAAGCACACAAGGGTATCAAACAGATCAGCATCAGAAATATTATCAGGAACTATCCAGTTATACATCCCCTAAATACAGTTTTAATGTTCGACAAAATGCATTTACCTATTTAGAGAGTTTACAAGCTTTTTCGGATCAATCTCTACAACATTTGGCAGAAGGTGCAGTGCATCACAATTGGCGTTTTCGAAGTTTCTGTAGAAAATTAGTAGATGCCGTACTTAAAAATGAAGAATATAAAAAGAAATATGTAGCTTTATGGGAACGTTTACCAAAAAATCAACAAGATTTTTTAAAGAAAAAGTTAACCCCATAATATAAAATATGCGCGCATTGGTAATTTCTGGAGGTGGAAGTAAAGGAGCTTTTGCAGGAGGAGTTGCACAATATTTAATTCAGGACTTAGGTAATCAATATGATATGTTTCTGGGAACTTCTACAGGAAGTCTCCTTGTTTCACATTTAGCACTGTCTAAAATAGAAGAAATTAAACAATTGTATACTTCTGTAAATCAGTCTTCAATTTTTAAAAGTTGCCCCTTTATTGTTAAAAAAAAGAAACGCTATACCAGTATTACAATCAATCATTTTAGTGTACTCTATAATTTATTAAAAGGAAATAAATCTTTTGGAGATAGCAGTAATCTTAGAAAGTTGATAGAAGAAGCAATTTCTGAAGATGATTTTAATACCTTAAAACATAATGATGCCGAAATTGTAATTACCGTTACCAATCTTTCGACTAATAAAGTAGAATATAAATCGTTAAAAGAATGTAGTTATCAGGATTTTTTGGATTGGATTTGGATATCATGTAATTATCCACCTTTTATGAGTTTGGTCCGAAAAAATCGATGCGATTATGTTGATGGTGGCTTAGGCTCTATGGTACCTATAGAAGAGGCTATTAAAAGAGGAGCCAAACATCTAGATGTGATTGTATTAGAAACCGAAGTAAATTATTTGAATAGAATGCCGACCAAAAACCCTTTTACTTTGATTACTAATATGGTAGATTTTATGATGGATAGGATTGAAAACCAAAACATTAGAATTGGTAAATTTAAAGCCAAAGAGCATGATGTAGCAATAGATTTATATTACACACCTACAGTACTCACAACTAATTCATTAATTTTTGACAAAGAAAAAATGACTGAATGGTGGGCAAAGGGATATACGTTTGCGAAAAAGAAAAACAGGTCTAATCCATTATAATATGAGAGCATTGGTAATTTCGGGAGGAGGAAGTAAAGGAGCCTATGCTGGTGGTGTTGCGCAATACCTTATTAAGGAACAAGGTAAAAAATATGATCTCTTTTTGGGCACTTCTACAGGTAGCCTTTTGATTCCTCAATTGGCCTTAGGAAATATAGATAAAATGCATGATATCTATACCAATGTAAACCAGCATACTATTTTTAATGTTAATCCCTTTGTAGTACGAAGAAAAGGAAATAGGGAGTTTGTATCGATTAACTTTTTTTCTTCGCTATGGCAATTTATTAAAAGAAAGAGAACTTTTGGAGAAAGTAAAAACCTGAGAAGAACCATACGCAGAAATTTTTCTGAAGCAGAGTTTAGATTGGCTCGTAGAAAAGTTGATGATATCGTAGTTACAGTTTCTAATCTTACAAAAAACAGAACAGAATATAAGTCTATTAATGATTTTTCTTATGAAGACTTCTGCGATTGGATTTGGATGTCATGTAATTATGTGCCCTTTATGAGTTTGGTTACCAAGGGTGGATGCGAATATGCAGATGGAGGATTTGGTTGCATGGTTCCAATACGAGAAGCTATAAGAAGAGGTGCTACAGAAGTTGATGCTATTATTCTCGAATCCGAAAACATGGAACATAATAAGATTTTAGGCAAAAACCCATTTTCTTTGATGGTGAATTTATATGGCTTTGTTTTGGATCAGGTAGAAAGACATGATACGTTATTGGGTAAATTTGCAGCTATTAACAAAGATGTTTCATTAAACCTATATTATACACCGTCTAAGCTTACAGAAAACTCATTGATTTTTGACAAAAAACTAATGCGTAATTGGTGGAAACAGGGGTATGCATATGCCGAACAAAAACATAAACTAGCAGAAGAAAATAAATTAAAAGATTTAGATACTTCTGGGTAATATTTCTTACACTTGTATAACTCCTAAATTGAATTTCTTTTCTATAGGAGCATGATTTGCAGCTTCTATTCCCATAGATATCCATTTCCTAGTATCCAAGGGGTCTATGATAGCATCGGTCCATAATCGTGCAGCGGCATAATACGGAGAGGTTTGCGAATCATACTTACCCTTAATTTTGTCAAATAATGCCTTCTCTTCTTCTGTAGATAATTCTTCCCCTTTTTTCTTTAAAGAAGCCGTTTCAATTTGTAATAACACCTTGGCAGCTTGTGTTCCTCCCATAACCGCTAATTCGGCACTTGGCCATGCAACAATTAACCTAGGATCATACGCCTTACCGCACATTGCATAATTACCAGCACCATAAGAATTTCCTGTAATGATAGTAAACTTAGGAACTACACTATTACTTACCGCATTTACCATTTTTGCACCATCTTTTATAATACCACCATGTTCACTTTTACTTCCAACCATAAAGCCCGTTACATCCTGCAAAAACACTAATGGAATTTTCTTTTGATTACAGTTTGCAATAAAGCGGGTTGCTTTATCTGCCGAATCAGAATAGATTACACCACCAAATTGCATTTCTCCTTTCTTGGTCTTTACAATTTTACGTTGATTAGCAACTATGCCAACCGCCCATCCATCAATGCGAGCATATCCGGTGATGATAGTTTGACCATATCCAGCTTTATACTCATCAAAATCAGAGTTGTCAACAAGTCTGGATATAATTTCCATAACGTCATATTGCTCATTACGAGCTTTGGGCAAAATACCGTAGATTTCAACGGGATTCTGTTTAGGAAGAGATGGTTTGTTACGATTAAATCCTGCTTTTTCAAAATTTCCAATTTTAGAAAATACATTTTTGATAGTATCTAACGCATCAGCATCATCTTTTGCCTTATAATCGGTTACTCCAGATATTTCACAATGTGTCGTGGCACCTCCTAGCGTTTCATTATCAATACTTTCTCCAATAGCGGCTTTAACAAGATAACTTCCAGCTAGAAATATACTTCCCGTTTTATCCACAATAAGTGCTTCATCGCTCATGATAGGTAAATAGGCACCTCCTGCTACACAACTTCCCATAACAGCAGAAATCTGAATGATTCCCATACTACTCATCACGGCATTGTTACGAAATATTCTTCCGAAATGTTCTTTGTCTGGAAAAATTTCATCTTGCATAGGTAAATATACCCCAGCACTATCTACTAAATAAATAATTGGTAGTTTATTCTCTATTGCCAATTCCTGGGCTCTCAGGTTTTTTTTACCAGTAATAGGAAACCAGGCACCAGCTTTTACTGTTGCATCATTAGCAACAACGATACATTGTTTACCACTTATATAGCCAATTTTTACAACTACACCACCACTGGGGCACCCGCCATGTTCTTCATACATACCTTCACCAGCAAACCCACCTATTTCGATACATTTGGCATCTTTATCCAAAAGATAATCGATTCTCTCTCTCGCAGTCATTTTTCCTTTTGCGTGAAGTTTGTCAATACGCTTTTGGCCTCCTCCTAGCTTTATTTTTGCGAACTTTTGACGTAATGTAGATACTAATAATTTGTTGTGATCTTCGTTTTTGTTGAAGTTGATATCCATGGGTGCTCGTTATTTGCACGAAAATACAAAAAACAGAACGTTTAAGAATAATGACAAAAAAATTAAACCTACTTTTTTTATGTCACTTAATGATACCCTTTTTATGTTATGATATCTTCTTTGGGAAACTTCTAAAATAATTTTTATAATGCAAGGGAGAGTTTCCAATTTTAACAGGTGTGTAAAGGAAGTTAAGGCTTTGTTTTCTTTACTATTGTAGCAGATTTAATACTTTACCGATAACCATTTGTAAAAAGTCATATACACAAATTCTAGTAGATTTTTTCTTTTAAGGTTTAACAACTCTTCAAAAATCTATGTTTTGACGATAAAATACCGATATTTGCACTTTCTTTTATATAAATGTACCTTTCTAAGGTGCTTAAATTAAATAATGATCTATGAAAATGAATAAAAACACTGTGCTGGCTTGGGCAACATTTATAATGATACTTGTTGGGTTGGCATTGATTGCATTAGGAGCATTTAGATATAGAGATGTATCTGGATATGGTTTTGCGGCCGTTGGGATTGGCTTTTTTGCAATTGCCTGGGTTTTTAATGCTTTAAAAGGTAGAGTATAACTCTTTAATATTTTAAAAAAACATATTAATACAAACAATTATTAGGGCTTATGTCAGACGATAAAAAAGTGATCTTTTCGATGTCGGGAGTGAGTAAAACGTATAAAAGTGCGAATACTCCTGTTCTTAAAAATATATATCTAAGTTTTTTTTACGGAGCAAAAATAGGAATTTTAGGACTTAATGGTTCTGGTAAA
This sequence comes from Aquimarina discodermiae, assembly GCF_040786235.1. Lineage (NCBI taxonomy): Bacteria > Pseudomonadati > Bacteroidota > Flavobacteriia > Flavobacteriales > Flavobacteriaceae > Aquimarina > Aquimarina discodermiae. Next base: position 95,273 of record NZ_JBFMKP010000013.1, on the reverse strand, counting down.
TCTACTTTGCTAAAAATTATTGCTGGTGTTGATAAGAACTATCAAGGCGATGTTGTTTTTGCACCTGGTTATACAGTAGGTATGCTAGAACAAGAGCCTAAATTAGATCCAGAAAAAACAGTACTAGAAGTTGTTAAGGAAGGAGTAGCAGAAACGGTTGCTGTTTTAGATGAGTATAATAAGATTAATGATATGTTTGGCTTACCAGAAGTTTATGAAAACCCTGATAAAATGCAGGAGCTGATGGATAAGCAAGCTAATTTACAGGATCAAATCGATGCAAGTAATGCATGGGAATTGGATACCAAATTAGAGATTGCAATGGATGCATTGCGTACTCCTGATTCTGATAAGAAAGTTGGAGTATTATCTGGGGGAGAAAAAAGAAGGGTAGCATTGTGTCGTCTTTTATTACAAGAACCAGATGTATTATTACTAGATGAGCCTACCAACCATTTGGATGCAGAATCAGTACATTGGTTAGAGCATCACTTACAACAATACAAAGGAACGGTGATAGCTGTAACGCATGATCGTTACTTTTTGGATAACGCAGCAGGTTGGATATTAGAACTGGATAGAGGTGAGGGAATTCCGTGGAAAGGAAATTACTCATCATGGTTAGATCAAAAGGCTAAACGATTGGCACAAGAGCAAAAGCAAGCTTCTAAACGCCAAAAAACATTAGAGAGAGAGTTAGAATGGGTTCGTATGGCTCCAAAAGGAAGACAAGCGAAACAAAAAGCTCGTTTGAGTAACTACGATAAGCTAATGAGTCAAGATCAAAAGCAGGTAGATGAAAAACTAGAGATTTATATTCCGAATGGACCAAGACTTGGAGTTAATGTTATTGAAGCCTCTGGTGTAAATAAAGCTTTTGATGATAAATTACTCTATGAAGATTTAAACTTTAAACTTCCTCAGGCTGGTATTGTTGGAGTTATTGGACCGAATGGTGCTGGTAAAACAACTATTTTTAAAATGATCATGGGCGAAGAACAGCCTGATAAAGGTAATTTTGATGTTGGTGAAACAGCTAAAATTGCGTATGTAGATCAAAGTCATAGTAATATTGATCCCGAGAAAACCATCTGGCAAAATTTTAGCGATGAACAGGATATGGTTATGATGGGGGGTAGACAAGTGAATTCTAGAGCCTATTTAAGTCGTTTTAACTTTAGCGGAAGCGAACAAAATAAAAAAGTTGCTACACTATCAGGAGGAGAGCGTAACCGTTTGCACCTGGCAATGACACTTAAAGAAGAAGGAAACGTATTATTACTTGATGAGCCTACCAATGATCTTGATGTAAATACCTTAAGAGCATTAGAAGAAGGGTTAGAGAATTTTGCAGGATGTGCAGTAGTTATTTCTCACGATAGATGGTTTCTGGATAGAATCTGTACACACATTTTGGCTTTTGAAGGAGATTCTCAGGTATATTTCTTCGAGGGTAGTTTCTCTGATTATGAAGAAAATAAAAAGAAACGTTTGGGTGGTGATTTGATGCCAAAACGAATTAAATACAAAAAATTAGTTCGCTAGATGCCCTTATCAAAAATAAAGGTTATTGCATTTGATGCAGATGATACGTTGTGGGTAAACGAACCCTTTTTTAGAAAAGCGGAAGATGAGTTTTGTGACCTCTTGCAAGAATATATGTCTAAAGAAGAGGCAAATAAGTTACTCTTTGATATCGAGATGCAAAACTTACCTTTGTATGGATATGGTATCAAGCCTTTTACACTTTCATTAATAGAAGCGGCTATCATTATATCAAAAGGAGATATGAAGATAGATTTGGTTCAAAAATTGATTGAGAAAGGTAAAACAATGCTTTTAGAACCGATAGAATTAATTGATGGGATAGCAAAAACATTAGAAGAGCTATCCAAAAAGTATCGATTAGTAATGGCAACCAAAGGAGATTTACTTGATCAAGAACGCAAATTAATTGCATCTGGTTTAGAAAAGTATTTTCATCACATAGAAATCGTTTCTGATAAAACAGAAAAACAATATAAAAAACTTGTAAAACATCTGGATATTACACCTCAAGAATTTTTGATGGTTGGAAACTCATTAAAATCAGATGTTTTACCAGTTTTAAATATTGGTGGTCATGCTTTTCATATTCCGTTTCATACCACTTGGGTACACGAAATGATTGATGAAGAGATTACACATTCAAATTTTAGAAGTTTTTCGAAAGCTAGTGAGCTATTGCAAGTTTTATAGTACTTATAAGTAAAAAATACCTAAGGGATAGCATTGTTTTTTATAGGTATGATATTGGGTAGTATTGTATTTAAAACCTTATCAAATCTGGTATTAGATGAATTATCTAATAAAACAAAACAAGTTTTTTGCCTGGTATTTCTTAGTATAAAGGCATTATAAGCAAGCCATTGCCCGTTATGCCATACATTATCACCATCAATAACCCATCCAAATCCATAATTGGATGGGTTTTGAGTGTTTAATTGTGGCAGCGTAAACGCTTCTTGCATTTCCAGAGGAGTTAGAATAGGGTTATTATACCATATTTTATCCCATGCTACTAAATCCTGTATCGATGAAAAAATACCACCATCTCCAGCTACACCATCTATCCAATTGGGTTCTATTGTTACAGGATTACTCTTTAGGAAGGCCTCAAAACCCATGGTAATAGTATCAGGATCTCTACTGTGTTTAGAGCACAAGTTCCATACTCGGGTTTGTTTTAATTGCAAAGGAATAAAAACATATTCTTGCATATACTCTTCAAAAGACATGTTTGTTACAACTTCTATAATTCGTGCCAATACAATATAATTGCTATTGTTATAAAAATACTGGTGAAGGGGAGCATTGGTATTACTATTGATATTAGAACATAAAAGATCTACTGCGTCTTTGTTACTTAGAATGTATTCTTTATTTCTTTTTTTTCGTTTAGCTAGTTTGATATAATCTACCTTAATACCCGATGTATGATTTAATAAATGGCGTATAGTCACTTGGGGGTATCCAAAGTCAGCAATATATTTAGTCGCCAGATCGTCATAATCAACCTGATACTTTTTTTTAAGTACCATGATGCCAAATGCAGTAAACTGCTTGGATACAGAGGCAAGTCTAAAAACAGATTGTGTGGTTAGTTTTTCATCTTTTTTACTCGAAGTGTAACCATACGCATTTGCTAATTTTATAGTGCCATTTTTCGAATAAAGAATAGCACCGTTAAATTTTTGTTTATCAGATAAGTATTGTAACCAATCTGATATATCGTTTATGGTTTGTTCTTCATTGTCTATAGCATTTATTGCTAATTTTGGCAGACTATTTTCATAGATCCAAATACCCCATATTACTAATGAAATGAATAAGATTACGCCAAGTAAAATTAAAAATATGGTCATTTAGAGGTTGCCGGGTTAGTTTTTATAATAGCATTTAACCGCAGTTTATATCTCGAAACAAAATTCATTGTTTTGGAAACTATAGTTTGCCATTCTTTGTTGGTTAAGAAAAAACCTTGTAACAGTACAAATATAATCTGAAAATCGTATAACATCATAAATAAACCAATACCCATATGCAACGATATAGCCAGTATGATCATTACATTTCTGGTTTTTTTAAACCATATCCAAAATGGAAATATAAGTTCAATAAGAATGGTACCATAAGTGGAAAGCGTAACAAAAAAACCATTTTTTATTAGAGCAAGATTTAACCCTGTACCCCTAAAACGCTCTGATCCTAATATATAATAAGTAGCAACACCATTAAACCATACCTCTGAGTTAATCTTGTGCATGGCAGATACAAAATAAATTAAGCATAAGTGTATGCAAATAGAGTACCCTGCAACATTAGAAAGAAAATTCCCAAGTTTTTTGCTTTCTTCATTTTTGTAGGAAATGGGTTTGTTACTAAATCTTGAGTAAGAATCTATAAAAACGAAATATAGAATTACAAACTTAATAATATTATCACCTCCATTAAGAGTTAACCAAGCCATATTTTGCATTAACTCGACACAAAAAAACAGGGTTAGTGCAGTAAAACGCTTTCCTATACCAAACAAGAACAAAACAATTAATGCAATATACAAGAGTAGAAAGATGTAGAAGTTATCTCGCAAAAGATCAGAACTAATATTAAAATATTCTAATAACGGTAATGGTTCTGACACAAGAAATGATTTACCGGTATATAATAAATCGGTAAATCCATAGGTTACAATAATATCTTTTATTAGGTATAGGCAAATAAACACTCTAAAAAAGGGTGCATAATAGCCAAATCTATTTTCTGTGCTTAGGTCGTCGATTATTTTGTTGAATGTATTCATCGTGAGCTTAGTGTAAATTGATCGCTTTTAAATATCAAACTTTCATTATATAAGTTTTCCTTGCCAAGTTCTTTGCGATCTGCAAATTTTGGCATTTTTATCTGTGCCATTTCTATGGTGATGTAGTAATCATCAATGTTAAGACGATTTGTTTTAGCAATAAAAAAAGAATAGTTTTTTAAGGTTTTGAAATACGAAGTTTCTTGAATGAATCGTTTTCCTCGAGCTATTTTTTCTTTATAATTAGCCTGGTCTTTGTCAATTTTATTGACATCGGCTTGATAGTCTATAGCTTCATTAACAGCAATTAGCCCGTCGTTAATACTGTGCATAGTGCTTGATAAAACATAATCCAATATATCTTCTCCAGAATTAAATGGAGCATTGTCCGACTTCATATGCTGTAAAGGTGCCATTACTTCAAAAGTGTATTTTTTTGTAGCATCATTTTTATTTTGAAATGTATAGTATAGGCGATCGTTATATTTGGGAGGAGGTGCAAAAAAGCCCCATTTTTGATATAAGAACGTATTAAAAATTTTTTCTCCTTCAAGAAAAGAAATATTGATATAATTATTTGGACTTACAAAAACTAGTGTGAAACCCCAGTAAAATACAAATACAATGAGTACTACATATGAAAGTATTTTTCTCATAAGTAAATAGATATAAAATCAGGCAAATGTTGCAAAATGATGACATTTGCCTGATAAAAATTAATAAATAAGGAAGATTTTTAACCTAAAGAACGAACTTTTTGTTTCTTATACTCTGCAATGTTCTTTAAGTAATTCTCTTTGTGTTGCTCTACAGTACCAATCGCGAAGATGGTCCATGTAGAAGCTTGACGAGTGACTTCTCTAATTCCTGGTAGTTGTACTCTGGCTACCTCTCTGGTATAAGCAATTGCTCTTCTGGTAGCTCTAACAGTAAGCCTTAAAGTTGCTCTAAGTACTTGTGCTTGATCTGGAGATTCATTTTCTGCAGAGACATGGTTCACTGTGTAAGATGTACCATACAAATCCTCTCCTTTGTTGCTAAAACTCATAAAAATAAATGAAAAAGCTAGCAACCCAATTACCCCTAAGGTTTTGATATTTTTCATAATCAAGTGGTTTTAAGATTTAGTCTAAAATAATGATAATTAAGGTTTTAGTCGATATCGAAAATGTAAAAATATGGTTAAAATTATTATTGTGTAGAAAATACATCTAATACCGGTAATTGTGTTATGAGAATAGTATGTATTTGAAGAAGATACTTTTGAGTTAGATAATATTACCATTTTATGTATCAAAACAATATATAAGAATATGCTTTGGTAAGAAACAATTTACGTATAATCAACAGAGACTATATCTATACTTATCATATATAAGTAATTTATTCACATAATCCATCCCATTTTTTTACTTCGCCAGTAGTCATTTTATCTAAATAAATAGTTCCAATTCTAACTCTTACTAATCGCAGGGTTGGATATCCAACAGCAGAAGTCATTTTTCTTACTTGTCGAAATTTTCCTTCGGTTAGTGTTATCGCTACCCAACTAGTGGGACCATGTCTATCATCTCGTATTTTTTTGGATCGCGCTGGAAATATGGGAGACGTATTTAATTTTCTTGCATTACAAGGCAATGTCTGATATTTTTTTCCATCAAAACCAATTTCTACACCTTGTTTAAGTTTTTCGAGAGCTTCTTTAGTAATATCTCCGTTCACTTGTGCATAGTATTCTTTTTCAATTTTAGAACTGCAGATATAATTACTTAATTTTCCATCGGTAGTTAATAGCAATAACCCTTCCGATTTCTCATCTAATCGGCCAATAGCCATAGTGTTTTCTGGAAAATCATGAAGTTCTCCAAGAAGTTTTTTCGAATTCTTTTTCTGCCCGTTATTCACAAATTGACTTAAATAACCATATGGTTTATACATCATAAAGTGATAAAACTCCTTTTTTAGGTTGTTAATTTTCATGCAATTTCAATAAACTTCAAAAGTAAGTAAAAGGAATATTTATAAAAGAAAATGTATAAAAAAATAGCATACGGCTTTAAAAAAGAACTGCTTGTGTATTAGTTAATGTCATTGGGCTATTTTTTTTTGATAAGTAATTTGTTTTGATCATTTTATATGAACTTAACTTCACAAATTAACTTAATAATGAAAAAACAATATTACTCGATCGTTGTATTACTTTTACTTCTCTTAAATATTACTAATGTAGCGGCACAACAAAAATTTAAAACTAATAGTAAAGGACAGTATATTAATACAGTCTGTGTCAAATTTAAACCTGATCAAACATATAGATTGGATAAAGCGATGATGGCATCCAAAAATCAATCTAAAAAAGTAAAGTCAAAAGGTGATAGTTATGCCAAATTGGGAATTACCGGAGTGGATAGAATCGGAGAGCAACTTAAGGTTAACTCTTATCGAAGAGTTTTTCGTCCTGCCGGAAAACATGAAGCAAAGCATAGAGCACATGGATTACATCTTTGGTATCAGATAACCTATGATGCTTCTGTAACTACTCAAGATGCTATTAGACAATTCAAAAACTCGAACACCGTAGAGGTTGCCCATGAGTTATATGAGATTTCACCCATAGAAGAATCTGCCGTAATTACTAGTACTACTGCTACTGTTCAAAAATCTTCAGTTACGAATTTTATTACTACTGCTAATGACCCTATGTATACAGATCAATGGCACTATAACAATACAGGACAGAAGAATGGTACGGTAGGAAAGGATATACACCTAGAGGAAGCCTGGGAAATTGAAAAGGGAGACAATCGTGTTATTGTAGCAATACAAGACAGTGGTATTGATATTAATCATCCTGATTTAAAAGGAAATTTATGGGTTAATGAAGGAGAAATTCCTGGAAATGGTGTAGATGATGATAATAATGGATTTGTAGATGATATACATGGTTATAGCTTTTTAAATAATGGAAGCGGTACTATTCCTGCAGGAGATCATGGTACGCATGTGGCGGGTACCGTTGCTGCATCAACTAATAATGGTATTGGTGTTGCAGGTGTTGCAGGGGGTTCTGGTAATAATGATGGAGCGAAATTAATGGCTTGCGCCGTTATAGGAATAGGAACAAACGGTGGTGCAGAATCTTTTGTATATGCGGCTGATAACGGAGCGGTTATTTCTCAAAACAGTTATAGCTTTAGAGGATTTACAGATGAAGCCATAAACGTACACAAGGCTGCAGTAGACTATTTTATAGCAAATGCAGGTGGAGCAGGAAAGCCAATGCATGGTGGAATTGTATTTTTTTCTGCAGCCAATGATAACATAAATTTGGTTACTTACCCCAATACACATGAGGGTGTGGTGATGGTATCTGCTTTAAATAATAAAGATCAGAAGGCAAGTTACTCTAATTATGGTACTTGGGTAGATATTGCCGCACCAGGAGGAGGAGGGCAAGGAGGTGTTTTAAGTACAGTACCAGGAGAAAGCTACGGGTATAAGCAAGGAACCTCTATGGCTTGTCCTCATGTTTCTGGAGTAGCAGCTCTGGTAGTATCTAATAATTATGGAAATATTACTGCAAATCAATTAAGAAGAATACTAGAAGAAACCAGTGATCCAATAAATCATCTTAATCCGGGGTTCGAAAATCAATTAGGGAAAGGAAGAGTAAATGCATATAAAGCACTACAAGTAGGTAACGGAGAAGGAGTACCTCTTGGACTAAAAGTATCTAATATTACACAGAATAGTGCTTCTCTAAGTTGGAATGCGATTGCTGGAACACAGCAGTACACCATTCGATATAAGGAAGTATCCAATACTAACTGGACAACTGTTTCTTCAACTTCTACCACGATATCTTTGAATAACCTAGAAGAAGGAAAACACTATGAAATACAAGTAAAGACAGCTACATCACCTTACTCTTATGTACTTCAATTTACTACGGCTATAGGATCATTGTCTGCCCCTTCAGGAATTAGTTTTGCAGAGATTACTGAAACTAATGTTACCATAAATTGGAGTGCTACTTCAGGAGCTTCTGGGTATATTTTAGAGTATCAGGAAGAAGGAGCAACAGATTGGAATAGTTTACTGGTAGATCAAGGGACTCAGGTTCGTTTGTATGATTTTGTGCAAAAGACAACGTATAATGTTAGGGTAAAAGCTACCAATGCCAGCATTGAGTCCCAATTTTCTACTATAGCCTCATTTACTACCAAAGCTTCCATTTGTGGAGACATAGCACCTTGGAAACCGAGCCAATATAGAACCAAAGGAACACAAGTGGCCTATCAAGACGTTATTTATGAAAATCAATGGTGGGCAGAAGCTAATCATATTCCAGGTGTTCATGAAGTATGGCGTAAGGTTAGAGATTGTGGAGATCCCAACGAGAATCAGGCACCTACAGTAAATATTACTGCTCCCAATAATAATGCAATTATTGGGCAGTTAATATTATCATCGATTACGTTATCAGCCAATGCCAATGATGTCGATGGTACTATTGTATCCATTCGCTTTGAAGTTAATAATGTTGCATTACCAAGTGGTAATAATGTAAACTGGACTCCCGAAGCTTTTGGTACATATACTGTTAAAGTAACTGCTACAGATGATAAAGGGGCTACCGCAACAGATCAAATTAGTATCACAGTTTTTCAGGAAGATCAGACACCAACAACACCAACAGTAAATATTACCAACCCTACAAATGGTCAGGTTATCGAGCAAGAATCGTTAACAGCAATTGTTTTGACGGCTGTTGCCTCTGATCCTGATGGTACTATTGATAAAATACAATTTAGTGTAAATGATGTATTACTTCCTGAAGGAAATGATGTAAGCTGGCTTCCTTCTAATTATGGAAATCATGTGATTAAAGTGACAGTAACAGATAATAGTGGTGCTACAGCTACAGATCAGATAACTATTACCATAAAACAATTGATAACAGGAGGTGATTGTAACGGAGTTACTGCCTGGAATCCTGCTACTATTTATCCTTCGACAGGTGGCGTAAAAGTATCGCATAACGGAAACATATACCAAAATAAATGGTGGACACAAAATAACGAACCCGGTACAGGAGGATCATGGGGACCGTGGGAGCTTATAGGCCCTTGTTCTCTTACTGCATCAAAAGCATATAATGATCTGTTAAATGATAAAAATGATTCGTTTTTGATCGCTGTTAAAAATACCCAAATGCAAATTTTACTGCATCAAAAAGAAATAGGAGGTTTTGCATTTTCTTTATACGACCTACAAGGCAGGTATGTTCAGAAATTAAAGGAAGGATTTTTGTCAAAAGGACTACATTCATTAGATATAGATATCTCTGGTATAAATACAGGAATATATCTTGTCAAATTCGAATCCAAAGGTACGTATAGAACTACCAAAAAGGTGATCATAACAGAATGATACACCGTATGATCATGGTGATGATATTAGTAATTCAAAAAAAGCAAATATCGTTTTAATAAAGCTTAGTTAAGAATTACAAGGTATCTCTGATATTTTGTCCAAAAACAAAATTATATACTTTTTTGATTTAAAGGAACATATTAGGGATGCCAATATCGATACCATGATATCGTAGATAGATGTATTTAATTAAAATATAAGCGGTTATGTGGGTGTCTTGATTAATAGTTATTAGGGCGACATTTTATCGTACAATACACCAAAGTCATTTAAACAACATTAATTCTTAAAACTCACTATTGATGAAAAAAATACAATTGTTAACCACATTGCTGATGATTAGTATCACCTTGTTATCGTTTAGTAATGGATATTCTCAAAACAAAGTCAATAAAAAAGGGCAGTTTACCAGAGTATTTCATGTAAAGTTTAACTCGGATCAGGTAAATAAAATAGAAAGAGAACTGAACAGAAATGGGGTCAAAGTGGCTGGTAAGAGTGAGTATCTAAGAGCGCCGCTAAAAGATATTGATATTAGAAATAAGACTTTTAAAGCAAGATCGATTAAAAGGCTTTTTAGACACGCAGGAAAGCATGAAGCAAGACATAGAGCTTATGGATTACATCTTTGGTATGAAATTGAATATGATGGTGGCCAAGAGGTAGATCAAGTGGTAAAGGCATACAAAGAGGCTACCTCTGTAGAAATTGCAGAACCTGTATATGAGATCCAGTTTGCGGATAGCACTAATGAACCACAATCAACAATTCCGGTATTGATAGATTCAAAATATACCGATAATAATAGAAATTTGATAGGAACGCCAAATGATCCCAGGTATAGAGATCAGTGGCATTATAACAATACAGGACAATCTCCTGATGCAATATCAGGAAATGATATTAATCTTGAAAAAGCCTGGGAAATAGAAACAGGTGATAAGTCTGTTATTGTTGCTATAGAAGATACAGGTTTTGATGTTAACCATCCTGATTTAAAAGGTAATTTATGGGTAAATGAAGGTGAAATTCCCGGAAACGGAATTGACGATGATAATAATGGGTATGTAGATGATGTACATGGTTACAATTTTGCAGATGACACAGGAACAATTTCTGCAGGTAGTCATGGGACCCATGTAGCAGGGACTGTGGCAGCAGAAACCAATAATGGAGTAGGAGTAGCAGGGGTAGCTGGAGGATCAGGATCAGACGACGGAGTTCGGTTAATGGCAACTTCGATATTTGGATTGGATATAAAAGGAGCTGCAGAAGCGTTTATCTATGCTGCCGATAACGGAGCTGTTATTTCACAAAATAGTTGGGGGTATGGAGTGATAACCGCCACAATAAAAGAAGCAGATAAAGCTGCTATTGATTATTTTATTGCAAATGCTGGAGGTAATAATTCACCTATGAATGGCGGAATAGTAATTTTTGCAGCAGGAAATAATGGAATAGAAGGTAATTTTTTTCCAGGACGTTACGAGCCTATACTTTCAGTAGCGTCGTTAGCCAATTCGGGCAAAAAAGCAAGTTACTCTAATTATGGTACCTGGATTGATGTTGCAGCACCGGGAGGAGACCAAAATACTAGTGGTACTACAGCAGGAGTGCTAAGTACAATACCGGGAGGGTATGGATATCAACAGGGTACTTCTATGGCCTGCCCGCATGTATCTGGAGTTGCTGCCTTGGTGGCATCTAGATATAAAGGAAAACTATCTGCAACAGAATTAAAACAAATTATAGAGACTAATACAGATCCTGTAGATAATATAAACATGTCATATGCTGGTAAATTAGGTTCTGGTAGAATAAATGCCTTAAAAGCATTACAAGCCGGTGATGCATCAGTAGCTATACCTAAAGGTTTGTCTGTCTCTACTATAGGAGCTACCAGTGTGCAATTAAACTGGAATAAAGTAAATAATGCTTTACGCTATACCATTCGCTATAAAACTACAAATGGTAACTGGATAGAGCAAAATACCAGTAATACAACAATTAAGCTAGAGGGTTTACAAAAAAGTAGTAATTACGAAATACAGTTACGAGCAGAGAGTTTGACAAAAATGTCATCTTATACTTCTAGTGTTTCATTTACCACCTTGGATTTAGAAGTACCAAGAGCTATTAACGTTTCTTCTATTACAGATTCAAGTGCGATTGTTAACTGGAGCCCAACAGCGGGCGCTACCCAATACATGCTTCGATATAAAGAAACGACAGCTACTAATTGGACAAACGCTTCCGTAACAACCAACAATAGCATTACGCTATCAAACCTTGTATTTAATAGCTTTTATGAGGTACAAGTACAGGCCATAAACAATACAACATCGTCAATTTTTTCTGAATCTGTTTCTTTTTTGACCAAAGATAATGGAAGTGGTGGGTGTAACGGAATTGATGCTTGGGATAGTACAAAAGTATATAATGATGCCGGTACAAAAGTGGCATATCAGGGAGTGGTTTACCAAAATAAATGGTGGACACAAGGCAATATTCCGGGTACAACTTCGCATTGGGAGCAAATAGATACATGTAGTGATTCTGGTAACGTTCCTCCATCTGTACAAATTACTGAACCTAATAATAATCAGATTTTTGAGCAAGAGACCTTAACAGCAATACGTTTATCAGCAAATGCTACAGATAGTGATGGTACCATTAGTAAAATCCAATTCGAAGTTGATGGAACTCTATTACCTTCTGGAAATAATAGGAACTGGACTCCTACCGAGTTTAAAATATATACCATAAAAGTCACGGCTACCGATGATAAGGGGGACATTGCGACCGATGAGGTAAGAATAACGGTCAAACGTAAAGAAGATACCACTAATCAGAACCCTGTGGTTTCTATCTTGAATATTATAGATGGTCAAGTTATTGAGCAAGAGATGTTAGCTGCAATTCAACTATCTGCAGATGCAAAAGATCCTGATGGTACCATCGAGAAGATTCAGTTTGAGGTAAATGGTACAGCTTTGACATCGGGAAATAATGTTAACTGGTTACCCACAGCTTTTGGAGTCTATACGGTCAAGGTAACTGTTACCGATAATAAAGAGGCTACGGCCACTGCACAGGTTGGTATTACTGTTAGACAAACTTCAAGTAATCAACCTCCCTCAGTTTCTATATTGAATATTATAAATGGACAGGAGATAGAACAAGAGACACTTACTGCGATTACCTTATCGGCAAATGCAAGTGATCCAGACGGTACTATTTCAAGTATTCAGTTCGAAGTTAATGGAAGCGCTTTATCTTCAGGAAATAATAAAAGCTGGTTTCCTGTGGCTTTTGATACCTATACTATTAAAGTTACTGTTACCGACAATCAAGGGGCCGTTGCAACTCAACAAATTACAATTTCTATAAAAGAAAAGACTTCGGGAGGAGATTGTAATGGTGTCTCTGCCTGGAATCCATCAACCATTTACCCTTCGACAGGTGGGGTACAAGTATCGTATAACGGAAACATATACCATAACAAATGGTGGACTCAAAATAATGAGCCTGGTACAGGAGGATCATGGGGACCATGGGAGCTTATAGGGACTTGTTCTTCAGGTATTAAGAATGCAAAAATAGAAGGGAATGAAAGGGTGATTTCTGTTTTTCCTAATCCAGCCGTGAATTTTGTAGACATATTGATACATATGACATCAACGAGCCCCGTAAAAGTAGAGTTGTACACAATTACCGGACAATACTGTACTTCTTTAACTGCGAATAAAATAGATGCAAGAAATTATCATGTACGATGTGATCTAACTAATTTTTCAAATGGAATTTATTTTATAAAAATGAAATCCAAAGAAAAAGAAAGAACAGCAAAAATTATGATCAGAAAATAATAGACGAACATTAAAAGATAGTCTATGCTATCTAATTAAATACTAACCATACAAATTCATTCTTAAAACTATTTTAACCATGAAAAAAATGCAATCGATATTACCGATACTGGTAGTTTCCTTTATGCTGTTTTTAGCTAATAAAGGATATACTCAGCAAAACTCAAATAAGTTAGATCCCATTAAAGGAGTAGTGCAAGTAAAATTTAAACAAGATCGAACTACGAACCTACAAAGAATGCTTCTAAATCGATCTAATGGAAAAGGAAAACTAAACAGGTCGCAAAAACAGGATTACGTTGAAACTGGTTTTAGAGGAGTTGATCAACAAAATAGAAATTATAGGGTTACAACTATGAAAAGGGTGTTTAGACCTGCAGGTAAATTTGAAGAAAAACATATTGCTTTTGGATTGCATCTATGGTATGAAATAGAGTTTGATGAAAATCAGGATCTAAATCAGGTTATAGAAGCTTACAGAAAACTCGATGAAATAGAGAAGGCGAGTTATGTGTATAAAACGCACATAGGGGGTACAACAAAATCAACTCTTAAGCCAACAAACTTAAGAAAACACCAGAAAACATCGTCAAATAAGATGGACTTTTCTGGAGCTCCTAATGATCCCAGATATACTGATCAATGGCATTATAATAATACAGGACAAGAAGAAGGTATTGTTGGTAGTGATATAAAACTAGAGCAAGCCTGGAATATCGAAAAAGGAGATGCCAGAGTAATTGTAGCCGTAGGAGATGAATTAATAGATTCAACACATCCGGATTTAGAAGGAAACATGTGGGTGAATCCCGGAGAAATACCAGGAAACAATATCGATGATGATAACAATGGATATGTTGATGATATTCATGGTTATGATTTTGTAAATAATACCGGTACTTTGTCACCTACCTCAAGTCACGGTACTCATGTGGCAGGTACAATTGCGGCAGAGACAAATAATGGTATTGGCGTAGCAGGTGTTGCAGGAGGTTCGGGTAGTAATGACGGAGTACGACTTATGTCTTGTGGAATTATCGGGCCAGGGTCTAATGCAGAATATTTTGTATATGCTGCTGATAACGGAGCCGTAATATCCCAAAATAGTTGGAGTGGTGGCCCGTCCCAAAATGCAACACCAATAAAAGAGGCTATTGATTATTTTATTAACAATGCAGGAGGAGTAGGAAAAGCAATGAATGGAGGACTTGTGGTTTTTTCTATGGGAAATAATAATTCAGAATTTTTTGATTCTTATAAAGCATCTGAAAAAATACTTAGAGTAGTGGCTACAAATAATAAAGATGAAAGAGCTTCCTATTCTAATTATCATGTCGATGCAAGTATAGCTGCTCCTGGTGGTGAAGATCAATCTGGAGTTATTAGTACACTATTAAATGGCAACTATGGAGCTTTAAGAGGGACATCTATGGCAACTCCACATGTATCTGGTGTTGCAGCATTGATTGTATCCAAAGCATATGGTACTGTTAATGCAGATGAAGTAAGATCCATTTTAACAGGTACAACAGATTTTATAGATTATCGAAGTCCTTCTTATGCAGGCAAACTAGGTACTGGTAGGCTTAATGCGTATCAGGCATTACGAGTAGCAGAGAATAAAAATATACCAATTGCTGTAAGAGCATCAAATATCACAGAAAACTCAGCTCTAATTAAATGGGAATCATTAACACAACAAACGAGCTTTGATTTGCGCTATAAAAAGTCTTCGGAAACTTCATGGACAACTATTACTGTAACAGGCACTTCTAAACAGTTAACTAATTTAGAGGATGGAGAGTGGTATGACGTTCAGGTCAAGACTAATGGAGGGGCTGCATATTCTTTAACTACTACATTTATAACAAAACCATCTCTGTTTTCTGCACCGGTATTAGCTACCTCTACTATTGGCGAAACCAAATTAGATTTGAGTTGGAATAACGTAAAAGGTGCTGTTACCTTCGAGCTTAGATATAAAGTGAAAAACGAAAACACTTGGTTGTCTATAGAGGCAAATTTAGGAAGAACAATCACTTTAGAAGATTTGTATCCTAATACCAACTATGAAGTACAAATACGATCGGTAAATACAGGAATATATTCTTCATATTCATCATCGCTAGAGGTTCGTACCACTTTTACACCATGTGGAGAAGTTCAACCCTGGGAACCTCGTACCTATACCGGTAGTGGAACAAAAGTATCCTATGGAGGAAATATTTATTCGAACAGATGGCATGCAGAAAAAAATCATGTCCCTAGTAAACATAATGTTTGGTCTAAAATAGGTGTTTGTAACCCTGATGCTAATCAACCTCCAACGGTTACTATTACACAACCAACCAATGGTCAGGTAATAGAACAAGAAACATTATCTGCGATCACACTTTCTGCAAATGCAAATGATCCAGATGGTACCATAGCCAGTGTTCAATTTGAAGCAAATGGTGTAACCTTGACACAAGGTAATAACATTAGTTGGTTACCAACAGCTTTTGGTACTTATAGGATCAAGGTAACCGTTACCGATAATAGAGGAGCTACGGCTACGCATCAGGTTGATATCACTATTAGACAGGTTTCTAATAATCAGTCTCCAACAGTTAGTATTACACAACCTTCTAATGGCCAGATTATAGAGCAAGAGACACTATCTACGATCACGCTTTCAGCAAACGCAAATGATCCAGACGGTACAATAGCCAGTGTTCAGTTCGAAGCGAATGGTACAACCTTGACACAAGGTAATAACATTAGTTGGTTACCTACTGCTTTCGGAGATTATACTATTAAAGTTATGGTTACCGACGATAAAGGAGCTACTGCTACAGATCAGGTTAATATTACCATTAGACAAACTTCGAGTAATCAATCTCCTACGGTTAGTATTACACAACCTTCTAATGGCCAGGTTATAGAGCAGGAAACACTATCTGCGATCACGCTTTCAGCAAATGCAAACGATCCAGACGGTACCATAGTTAGTATTCAATTTGAAGCGAATAGTGTAATCTTAACATCAGGGAATAACATTAGTTGGCTACCTACTGCTTTCGGAACCTATACGATCAAGGTGATAGTTACCGATGATAAAGGAGCTACAGCTACAGATAAGGTAGATATAACCATTAGACAAAATTCGAGTAATCAGCCTCCCACGGTTAATATAACACAACCTACCAATGGCCAGGTTATAGAACAAGAGACACTATCTACAATCACGTTTTCAGCAAATGCAAACGATCCAGACGGTACTATTTCTAGTATTCAATTTGAAGTGAATGGTGTAACCTTAACATCAGGAAATAACATTAGTTGGTTACCTGCTGCTTTTGGAGACTATACAATTAGCGTAACTGTTGTTGATGATAAAGGAGCTACAGTTAGTGATCAAGTGAGTATTACAATAAGAGAGACTAATTCTGGAAATTGTAATGGAATAGCTCCCTGGGATCCAGGAAGAATTTACCCATCTACAGGAGGAGTGAAGGTATCTCATAATGGAAGTATCTATGAAAATAAATGGTGGACTCAAAATAATGAGCCAGGAACAGGAGGGCCATGGGGCCCCTGGAAACTTATTGGACCTTGTGGAAATGCAAATGTAAAAGCATATACCGATTTACTTTCTGGTGAAACAGATTCTTTTATCGTTGGAACTAAAGAGAACCATGTTGAGGTTTTATTTAACCAAAAACAAAAAGGGAGTTTCAAATTTTCTCTTTATAGCCTCGATGGAAAATATATTGATCAACTAACATCTGGTTATGTACCCAAAGGGCCTCATATATTGAATATGCCTACAGTAGGAGTGAGTAACGGTATTTATTTGATCAAATTAGAGCAAAATGGAGTATATCAATCCATCCAAAAAGTGATTATTAGAGAATAAATAGACAAGTATACTATGTTAAAAACCCCAAAAGCCTTCAAGGCCTTGGGGTTTTTATACTTTATAAGAGTTACTTTTCTTATAATACCTTTATACAAATACCATTATATGAATTCACTAATCTCTTCTTTTATAAAAGAAATAGCGGCATCACTAGGAGTACCTTTTTCTATAATTGCAGTAAGTATAGTCTCCCTCATTTTATCTACAGAGTCAATGTCTTCTTTTAATGACACTTTTCTAATAAGTCCAATAGTTGCATTTTTGGCCGCTTTAATGGTATTCCAACATTCTTCAGAAAGATAAATCTGTTGACTTAGGTTATGTTCAAACTCTTGATCTATAGTGCTCGTTAATAAAAATTCATATCCTTTTTTATCGTCGTTTACCGGAGTAGTTCTAATCAATAAATTACCAGGTGATATTCTTTCTAAATATAAAACCATACGTTCATATGCCTGTAGTTTTAACGGAAAAGATTGTTTTTGACTTTCTCTATGCAAAAGAAACCTTCTTCGTCTATCTTCATTCGAAGTATGTAACTTAAAAAAGTAAATAGCAAGTACAGTTATTAAAGTTGCAGGAAATAAGGATATCACCAAAGGTATGAATTCTATTTTCATTCTAAAATTGAATTTTCTTTTATAGTTTTATAATACTTTCTTATAATTTCCGCCAAGATACGTACAATCTTTTAGATCTTGGGCACAAGTATAGTCAACGGGAGTTTTTATATATTTAAAAGATTGCTCCAATGTTTTAGTAAGTTCCCCGTCATCTACATTAAGATCAATGTCTTGCATAGTAAACTGGCAAGGGTGTTCATAACCGGCGGCATGAGTGATCTCTATAAATTCTTTTCTAAAGGTTTTAAAATATTGCGCCAGTCGATCAGATTTTAGAGGGATATCAATTCCCTTTTGTAACCATTTACTTTGAGTTGCGATACCACTTGGACACTTATTGGTATGACAAATCTGTGCCTGAATACAACCAATACTCATCATAGCCTCTCTGGCTACATTGATACAATCAACACCCATTGCAAATGCCATGGCTGCCTTTGCCGGGAATCCTAATTTACCACTACCTATAAAAACAATCCTATCGGTAAGTTGATGTTCTTGAAAAATTTTATAGACAGCTGTAAAACCATATACCCAAGGCAATGAAACATGATCTGCAAAACTTGGAGGTGCTGCTCCTGTACCGCCTTCACCACCATCGATAGTTATAAAATCAGGCCCTCGATTGGTTTCTACCATAAGTTTGGCCAAAAGCTCCCATTGTTCTGTTTTACCAATGGCTGCTTTAATACCTACTGGTAATCCTGTTTCATGAGCAATATCTTCTATAAATTGTAATAATTCTGGAATGTCGCTAAAAGCAGTATGTGCAGAAGGGGATAAGACGTCTTTTCCAACTTTCACACCTCTAATTTTTGCTATTTCTGGTGTTATTTTTGCACCTGGTAAGACACCTCCTTTTCCGGGTTTTGCACCTTGAGATAATTTTATTTCTATTGCTCTAATAAAAGGATTTTTTGTAACCAATTCTTTCATTTTTTCCATAGAGAAATTTCCATCTTCTCCTCGAACACCAAAATAGCCAGTACCAAAATGAAAAATAACATCACCACCATTACTATGATATGGAGAAAGCCCGCCTTCTCCTGTATTATGGTATGCATATGCTTTTTGTACACCAATATTAAGTGATTCTATTGCACGTGCAGAAAGCGAACCATAACTCATGGCAGAAACGTTAATAATAGAAGCTGGTCGATATGGTTTTTTACGTTGATTATAAACGCCCATTACTTTTGCACAGGCAAGAAATGTTTTGTCATCCCTGTTTGGGTGCTTTTGATCCATTTTATACGGGATCATATTATTTTTTACAAAAATATGTTGATGTAGATAAATATCTCTATCTGTTCCAAAGCCTTCATAATTATTTTCATTTTTAGAAGATGCATATACCCAACCTCTTTCGATTCTGTTAAAAGGTAATTCCTCTCTATTATTTGCAACAAAATATTGTCTTATCTCGGGCCCAATACTTTCTAACAAATATCGTAAATGTCCTACTATAGGAAAGTTATGACTAATGGTATGCTTTCGGTTAAAAAACACATCTCTGATAGCGATCAGTACAAATAGAACTAACACCCATGCCCACCATGGTAATGCCGTTAAAAAATTAAGTATGTTTTCCATAAGATGTAGTACTAACTATTATTGTGCGTTGAGGTAATCAATTGTGAGTTGTGACATTACTTTAACTCCTAATAACAAACCACGTTCGTCAATATAAAAGTTGGGAGTGTGATGTGAGGGTGCAATTTTGGTATCTGGAGATTTTCCGCCAAGAAAAAAGTAAAATCCTGGAACTTTTTCCTGAAAATAGGAAAAATCTTCTCCTCCGGTAGATGCTTTTGTTAGAATTACGTTCTCTTTACCCGCAATTCCCTGTAGGGTTGGAAGCATTTTTTTGACCAATTCAGGGTCGTTATAAGTAATAGAAGTGTTATTTTGAAATGTTATAGAGGCTTTCCCTCCATATGCTTTGGCTATAGCGGGTACCATTTCATTCATTCGTTTAATAATCATGGCTTTCATGTCGGGGGCTAATGTACGAACCGTTCCTATCATTTCTGCACTATCAGGAATAATATTGAAACGAACTCCGCTGGTAATTTTTCCTACTGTAATTACTGCTGCTTCTTCTACCAGAGGAGATTCTCTACTTATAATCGTTTGTAATCCATCTATTATTTTTGCAGATATCAAGATAGGATCTACACCAGACCATGGTGCTGATCCATGAGTTTGCTTTCCTTGAACATTAATAACAAAGCGTTCTACGGCAGCCATAGTTCCTCCCGGTTTGTAACGAATTTTTCCTATATCTGTTCCAGAATTGATGTGCAATCCAAATATTGCATCTACATCAGGGTTTTTTAAAACACCTTCTTTTATCATTAGTTTAGCCCCGCCTTCTTCACCAGGAGGAGGGCCTTCTTCTGCAGGTTGAAATATAAATTTTACAGTACCTTTTATTATATTTTTATGTTGCGAAAGCACTTCTGCAACCCCCATAAGAATTGCTGTATGTGTATCATGCCCACAGGCATGACTTACACCTACTTCTGTATCTAAAAATGTAGTTCTAACGATAGATTTAAACGGTACCTCAGTTTTTTCGGTAACTGGTAGTGCATCAATATCAGCACGCAATGCAACAGTTTTTCCTTCTTTAGCTCCTTTTAAAATAGCAACAACACCTGTTTTTGCAACTTGTTCTGTTACTTCAAAACCAAGATTTTTAAGATGTTTAGCTATTTTTTTTGCAGTTTCGAACTCTCGATTTGATAGTTCTGGGTTTTGATGAAAATCTCGTCTCCATTCAATTACTTTTGATTCGACTTTTTCTGAAGAAGTTTTTATTTGAGGATCAATTTGTTGCGATACTCCAATCGTACATAGTAGCAAAAAAAAGGATAGAAAGATGTGTGTTTTAGTTCTCATACACTTGTTTTTATGATAGTGAGTTTGGGTATGTATATTTTTACTTTAAAATATATAAACAATATTTATAATTAGCAAACAGAAAAAATGATGTCAAACTATATGAAAGTTTTGATATAAAAATCCTCATAAATAAGCAATAACCATCTATTGTACCTAGCAGTATAATAGATGGTTATTACGTATTTCAGTAAATTACATACTATTTACGTATTACCTTTCCTAAAGGTTCATTATTTATTAATATAATATATAAACCTCTGGGTAGTGCAGACAAATCTATTTTTTGTTGCCCTATATTCAATATTGAAGGGTTTAGCATTTCCTGCCCTCTAAGATTCACAATGCTAATATTATGATCTTCAGCTGTAAGTCCATTAATGTATAGAAATTCTTCTGCAGCAACAACTGGGTTTGGATAATAAGAATGTAAGTCTATCCCCTCATTTAATATATCTGGAATGGTTTCTTCTACATCGAAAGAGTCAGATATACTGCTACATCCTCCTTCATTAAAAACTTCGACGTAATAATTTCCTTTTTCTGTTGGAGTATATGTAGATTGAACAGCATTCTCAATTTTTGTTTGATTATAATACCATTGATAAGAAGAGTAATCTTGAGAAACAGATAAGCTATTATCATTTTCATCCATCATTAGTATGGGGGATTCAGGAGCTTCTATAACATTTGCGGTTATTTCTGTTCTAGTAGCACTTTTACAATTGGGAACACTAGATTCTATATAATAAGTTGTCGAATTGATAAGGTTTGGTGTTGTAAAGGATGTTCCTTTATGAATACTTGTACCTCCTGTAGGTGTGGCAAACCAATCATACTCACTATTACCTGCTATTATAAGTGTACTGGATTGACCCATACAGATATTTTGATCAGAAACCGTAGGGAGTTGTGGATTTTCTGTAACCTTAATGTTTACAGGAGTTCTTGTACTTGTTGCACAACCATTAATGATCCCTTCTATATAATATGTAGTATTAGTAGTAAGTATAGGTGATTGATAGGTCGCACCAGAAGCAATACTTGTACCTCCTAACGGATCGGTATACCATTTATAATCACTATTACCTGTAACTTCTAACGTAGTAGAAGAACCAATACATATAGTTTGATCATTTATAACCGGTTGATTAGGAGTGGTAATAGTTATAAAGTTTACTTTTTCTCGTTTGTTATTACCAGAATTGTTTGTGGTAACTAGTGATACGCTATAGGTACCACTTGTATCATAGGTATGTGTGGGGTTTTCTTCTGTAGAAGTTTGACCATCTCCAAAATCCCACAAATACGAATTTACAATATTGGTGGATCTGTTTTCGAATATTACCTCTAAACAGTTTTGAGTAGCTGTAAAATCTGATAAAGGAGGCATTAAATTATCTCCAGGTGTATAACTTCCTGATATAGAGTAATTACCTAGGGAAGAATAATCAGAGTATCCTGTGGTTAAATTACCTTCGCCTACACCGTCGATCTCTATATAATATGTGCCTTCTGTTAAGTTTTTTGTGATAGAAGCGTTAAGTCCGTTTGGATCAGAAAAGGCTACTTCTTCACCCAATTCGTTCAAAATTCTGGCCTGAATATTTAAATTGGGATAATCTGGATTAGGTTGAAAAGAAAAAGAAACATCACCAGTTTCTATAGCGAAAGAAAAAATATCCTTATCATTTCTAGTAGAAATAAGTCCAAAATTTTGGTCTGCACTTACATTACCAGAATTAGCAACCTTTATAGGGGTAGCTTCAGCAATAGTATTACCATGATCATCTTCTTGAAAACCAACTCCATTTCTGTCATTGGCTATAATGGCAATATCATCTTCATCATTATTAGCATTGGGATATTCTCCAATACTCCAATGTCCCAAAGTTGTATTAGCACTCCAACCCATAATTGGACTCCATCGCCCATGTCCTGCATAATAGGTTTCTCCTGGTCTACCATCATGTCTTAATCCCATTGCATGACCTACTTCGTGAGATCCTGTTTCTCCAGCAGATCTAGTACCTAAATTATATACCCAACATGGTTCTTCTGTATGATTCCAAGAAAAAGAATTAAGATAAGCAACTCCACCAGAACCAGGAGCAGCGTCTTTGGTAGTTGTAAAAATACACATAATTCTACGGTTTCGAGGAGTGGCTTCAAAAATATCTCTTCTAGTAGTTACATTAATATTAAATGGACGAAAATCTTCGGCCATTATTTTCCATATTTCTGTAATCTTAGCATCCGAAAAATTAGGAGATTGTGCATCTATAGTTCCAGAATTTACCCAACTCGTATTCGTTACCAATTCTCCATCAAAATCAATGTAAATCACTCCTTCTGCTCCCGGTAAGCTTTCTAAGGCTACGGGGGGTCTAGATGCCAAGGTACTTTTAGACTTAATTTCAAATTCTTGAGTATCTACTCGCTCATAATATGTACAAACCAAAGTATTGATATCTACCTCTTGTAAAAACACTGCTCCATTATCCTTAGAAAATACTTCAAAGGCTTTTTTGGTATCATACAAAATAATACGTCCGTCTAATTTTTTATTGGTTTTGATAAAAGAAAAAGTAGATCTTTTTTCATTATTTACTCCACCAGTAATAACAAGACTATTAGAAGACTTTTTTATTGTATTTGTGGTAAAACTGTAGGATTGATTATTAGAAAGTTTAACCTTAGCAGGTTTACTTTTTTTTGGATGCATGATCTTATTAATAAAATTTTCCTGATTTTTTGCGATCAATACAGGTGATTTTAATTGTGCCTGCGTGCTGTAACTTAATATAATAGCAATTGCTAGGGTAAGAATCTGAGGTAATTTTGTTTTCATTTGGACTTGACTAAATCTTAATTAGGGTATGTATACAACTTGATATTACTAATTTTAGTACATATTTGTATGTTATATTTTTTATTTAAAATATAAAAAAAGACGTATTTAGAAGAGACTAAAATACGTCTTGTTCATTTCGTGAGCTTTAACAACTCACTTTAATTATATCTCTTGGCTAAGGAGATATGGTATTTATAAAAATTAAAAATGAATTAAGATATACTAATGATTCTTTTAAGCGGAATTATCATCGAACGCTTTAGAATAACTTCCTTATCAGTTATTCCCCATATCGTAGTTTCAACTTTTTTGAAACCATTATCATCTACAAAGACAATTCTTACTTTTTGATGTTCTAGATTACCTAAAGAGAGCGCTCTTTGTAACTTTAAAAAACGATCAATTTGATCTTTCTTATTCTCTAGGACATCTTTTTTAGGAAATTTTAAAAATTCTATTTGCTCTTTTTGTACCAATTGTACATTCATGTTAGGGGCCATAAATATGAGGTTAGGTTAATTAATAGATCAAATTACTTGAACTTAGACACTATAAATATAATGCGTTTTATCTTATTTTTGTGCATTTTATCTATATTTTTTACAAAAAAGATATTAACAATGTAGGAAATTGACTGTTGATTAATTGCTCTATTGCTTAAGTTTGATTGAGGTGTTTTTTCCCTGAATAGAATAGATTAAATATTAAACTAGGTATGATTTCTGTAAAAGTTATTGACTATAATATGTTTACAAAAAACCTTCAATAGGTTTCCATAACAGTCTATGTTTGCTTAAATTTCGACTTTTTAAATTCGATTACTTTTGGAAGAATATATTGCAGAGTTAAATGATGCACAACGGGCTCCGGTACTTCAAATAGATGGACCTATGATTGTGATTGCTGGTGCCGGTTCGGGAAAAACCAGAGTGCTTACATATCGTATAGCATATCTGATGCATAAAGGGATAGATTCTTTTAATATACTGTCTTTAACATTTACAAATAAGGCAGCTCGTGAGATGAAAAAAAGGATCGCTGATATTGTGGGTTCATCTGAAGCAAAAAATTTATGGATGGGTACATTTCATTCTATATTTGCAAAGATTCTTAGGTTTGAAGCTGATAAGTTAGGATACCCTTCTAATTTTACAATATATGATACACAGGATTCACAGCGATTAATTGCCTCTATCATTAAAGAAATGGGGCTTGATAAGGATATCTATAAGTACAAACAAGTATATTCTCGTATTTCATCTTACAAGAATAGCCTGATTACGGTAAAGGCATATTTTCAAAATTCTGAACTTGTAGAAGCAGATGCGATGGCAAAACGGCCACGTATGGGAGAGATTTATGAACATTATGTGGATCGATGTTTTAAAGCAGGAGCAATGGATTTTGATGACCTGTTACTAAAAACAAATGAGTTATTAAATCGTTTTCCAGAGGTTTTAGCCAAATATCAAAATAGATTTAAATATATATTGGTAGATGAGTATCAAGATACAAACCATTCACAGTACTTGATTGTAAGAGCGTTGTCTGATAAATTTCAAAATATTTGTGTGGTGGGAGATGATGCGCAAAGTATTTATGCTTTTCGAGGGGCAAATATCAATAATATTTTAAATTTCCAGAAA
This sequence comes from Aquimarina discodermiae, assembly GCF_040786235.1. Classification (NCBI taxonomy): domain Bacteria; kingdom Pseudomonadati; phylum Bacteroidota; class Flavobacteriia; order Flavobacteriales; family Flavobacteriaceae; genus Aquimarina; species Aquimarina discodermiae. Next base: position 69,698 of record NZ_JBFMKP010000013.1, on the reverse strand, counting down.
GATTATGATAACGTACAACAATATCGATTAGAGCAAAATTACAGGTCATCAAAGAATATCGTTGAAGCTGCAAACTCTATTATAGATAAAAACAAGACTAAGCTGGATAAAGTCGTTTGGACAGCCAATGATGATGGACCAAAAATAATGGTCAATCGATTAATTACTGATGCCGATGAAGGTAGATATGTTGCCAGTTCGATTTTTGAGAATCAAATGCAGCATCAATTGGATAATGGAAATTTTGCTGTTTTATATAGAACCAATGCACAATCACGTGCGATAGAAGATGCGTTACGAAAACGTGATATTAAGTACCGAATTTACGGAGGTTTGTCCTTTTATCAAAGAAAGGAAATAAAAGATGTATTGGCTTATTTGCGACTTATTGTAAATCCTAAAGATGAGGAAGCTTTAAAACGTGTCATTAACTATCCTGCAAGAGGAATTGGAGCGACTACTGTTGATAAATTAATGGTTGCAGCGAATCATTATGATCGTTCTGTTTTCGAAGTTATAGAAAACCTGGATCGTATTAACCTAAAAATTAATGGTGGTACCAAAACCAGATTAGAAAACTTTATCACTATGATTAAGAGTTTTCAAATTACTAATGATACGTCTGATGCATTTGTTTTGACAGAAATGGTTGCTAAAAAGACTGGATTACTTCAGGAACTTAAAAAAGATGGTACCCCCGAAGGAATAGCAAGAATAGAAAATATAGAAGAACTTTTAAACGGTATCAGAGATTTTGTTGAAGGACAAAAAGAGTTGGCCGATACCAGAGGGTCACTAGCAGAGTTTTTAGAGGATGTTGCACTGGCTACAGATCTTGATCAGGATACAGGAGATGATGATAGAGTTGCTTTAATGACGATTCACCTGGCAAAAGGGTTAGAATTTCCATATGTGTATATCGTGGGTATGGAAGAAGATCTTTTCCCTTCAGGAATGAGTATGAATACTAGAAGTGAACTTGAAGAAGAACGACGTTTGTTCTATGTAGCACTTACACGTGCAGAAAAACAAGCTTACCTTACTTATACACAATCTCGTTACAGATGGGGTAAACTTGTAGATGCCGAGCCTAGTAGATTTATAGAAGAAATTGATGAGAAATATATAGAATATATAACTCCAATAGAAAGTTATCGTTTTAAACCCCTGATCGATTCTGATATATTTGGTGAGGTTGATAAGAGTAAACTTAGACTTAAAAAGCCAATATCTGGATCGCCACCATTGGCCCATAAGCCTACAGAAGAGCAATTACAAAAGCTTAGAAAATTAAGGCCAATTACTAATGGGTCTGAAAACCAAAGTAGTAGCATCCTTTCTGAAGGAGATCTTAGCCCAGGAACAATGGTAGAACATATGAGATTTGGAATAGGAAAAGTACTCAGAATAGAAGGGGTAGGGCAGGACAAAAAAGCCGAAATTAATTTTGATAAAGGAGGAATTAAAAAATTATTACTTCGGTTTGCAAAACTAAAAATAGTATAGTATCCATAATATTTGAACATGGCCGAGTTTATAAAACTGTATGATAATAATCCAGATCCCAGAAAAGTACAACAAATCGTAGATTGTTTAAAAAGAGGAGGGGTGATTATCTATCCAACAGATACTGTATATGGATTAGGTTGTGATATTACTAATAATAGAGCTTTAGAGCGCATAGCAAAAATAAAAGGAGTAAAATTGGCCAAAGCTAATTTCTCGTTTATATGTAGAGACCTTAGTAATCTTTCTGATTATGTAAAACAAATAGATACAACTACTTTTAAACTATTAAAAAGAACGTTACCAGGAGCTTATACTTATATTTTACCTGGTAATAATAATCTACCTACCGTTTTTAAAAAAAAGAAAACGGTTGGTATTCGTGTTCCTGATAATGCGATTTGTATGGAGATAGTAGAAGGCTTAGGGAACCCTATTGTATCTAGTTCTATTCATGATGAAGATGAAGTTATAGAGTATACCACAGACCCCGAATTAATCCTCGAGAAATGGGGTAATTTGGTAGATATTGTAGTTGATGGTGGATATGGAGGTAATATTCCTTCGACCATTATTGATCTTACCAATGGAGAACCAGTATTACTAAGAGAGGGAAAAGGTCCTATAGATATTATTTAGAATTTAATAATTAATAAAAAAATAACCCCTGGGAATTTTTCTCAGGGGTTATTTTTTTATTAATTATCTGTAGTATATTATTACTTTACAAGATTAATTTCTACACGTCTGTTTTGAGCTCTTCCTGCTCTTGTTTTATTAGAGGTAATAGGTCTGTCTTCTCCATATCCAATAGCAGATAACCTAAATTGGTCAATACCGTTTTGAACTAGGTAATTTTTAACAGCGTTGGCTCTTGAGTCAGATAACCTTTGATTAAGACTATTACTACCAGCACTATCTGTATGACCTTCTATGGTGAATTTTGCTGTTACATATTCATTAAGAATACTAACTATGCTTTTCAGTACTTCATTTGATTCAGATTTAATAGAAGATTTTCCAGAATCAAAAAGAATTGTTTTTGCATATTCATTTAGAGTCTTCTGAACCTCTTCTGTAACTTCTGGTTCTTCTGGGCATCCATTGTTAGCAACCGTTCCTGCTTCATTAGGACAATTATCATCTTTATCAAATACTCCATCACCATCGGTATCTGGCCAAGGGCAACCATTATTACCTATTTCTCCAGCTTCATTTGGACATTGATCATCTTTATCTAAAATCGTATCACCATCGGTATCAGGCCATGGGCAACCATTGTTTTCGACTTCTCCTGCTTCATCCACACATTGATCGTCTTTGTCTAGTACTGTATCACCATCGGTATCTGGCCATGGGCAACCATAGTTTTCTTCTGGCCCTTTTGTATCGGGGCACTCATCAACTTTATCTAAAACACCATCTCCATCTTTGTCTTTGGGTCTTGATTGATATACTGGTACTTTAAGCCCTACATAGGCATCTGCTGCTTTAGATTCATCACTAACTAATACAGATATAATAGATCCTGATCCAACATATAAAGGTCCAACTCTTAGCCCAGCCCCCCATTGAAAACCACTATACTGCACAATACTTAAAGGAGAGTAAAAACTAAACCATTTACTTTCAAACCTTGGTGTTAAGGAAACCACATTGGCTATGCTACTGGTATTAACTTTTGTTTTTGATGTAAGGGCGATATCTGTATTTAGGTTTACATAAAATAGCTGATTAATATTCCAATCTGCATTTAGGTGTAATGCAGTTGGCAAAACAGCTTTGCTAGTTCCATCGGTAGCTATGGTAGTATAGAAATTACTAATATCATCAAGGTCTTCAATGCTTTCAAAACTATTTTCGTTTATTACATTATCAAAATTATAACGTTCCTCTACACCATCATCATATGATATTGATCCGATATCTGTTAATGACAATCCAAATTTTAATTTATATTTATTGACATCTTTTAAATCATATGTTTCTCCTTTACTATTGGTAAATTTATATTCTTCATGCTTAGGTCTCCATTCATAAGTAAAGCCTAAGTCAGCTCCAAAACCAGAAGCTCCTTTTACCAATTCTAGATTATCTTGATCTTCTTCAAGATTTTCACTGTATCCATAGGCAACTTCACCAGTGGTTGTAACAATTCCATTACCTGTAAATAAATTATTTGGACTAAAATCAATAGATAAATTTTCTCCTTGGGCATAGGCATTTCCAAGACCTTGTAAGTATTTGATGCTAATACCTCCTTTTAAGAAATGTTGATCTTTGTTCATCAATACACGTCCATACGATACACCAAATTCTGCCCAACCATGAACGTTGACTGCAGCATCTCCTTCATTAATAGAAAAACTACCATTAATACTAAGATCATCTTCAAATAACCTTTCTATAGATTCTCCATTGATATCATTAACAGCATAAAATGCTCTGACTCTTGTAAAAACGGCGATGCTGTTTTTGCTATTAATGTTAAACATAAACGATGGTCCCAGGATATCTACATTTCCTAGAATATTATTGCTTTCTAAAGCAAATGTTTTTGCATCATCTTCAAAATCGTAATCACTTTTAATAGCATCTCCAAATTTAGCGGCATAATAATCATTGGTAACAAAAGCACTGACACCTACTAGATTAATATCAGATTTAAATCTTGAATCAACAATATTTGCGGGATTACTTATAACGCTATGAACACCACTATAGTTATCGGTTAAAAATCCAATATAGGATTGAGCTTCTGCAGATAAAGCACCTACTAACAGAAGTAATAAGGTAAAATTTTTTTTCATTTTTTTTATTTAGGGTTTTATAGAGGAGTAAATATAATAGTATATTTTAGGATTTAGTAAAAGGAATAAAAAAAGATCGCTTTTAAGCGATCTTTTTCACTAATTTTTTTGAGAAATGTGTTTAATTTCCTCCTTGAGTGGCTTTTTTCATACCATCTTCGATCATGTTATAGAATTGATCTAATTTTGGTAAAACCACAATTCTAGTTCTTCTGTTCTTAGCACGATTTGCAGAGGTACTATTGTCAGAAACAGGTATGTAATAACTTCTTCCAGCGGCTGTCATGCGCTTAGGGTCTACTTTAAAGTCTTTTTGTAATACTCTTACAACAGAAGTGGCACGTTTTACACTTAGATCCCAGTTATCTAATAGCACCTTATTTTTGATAGGAACATTATCTGTATGTCCTTCTACCAAAAACTCGATATCTGGTTTGTCATTAACTACTTTTGCAACTTTACCAAGTACTTCTCTTGCGCGAGGAGAAACATTATAGCTTCCGCTCTTGAAAAGTAATTTGTCAGAAATAGATACATAAACAACTCCTTTTTCTACATTTATCTCGATATCTTCATCGGCTAGATTACCCAGTGCTCCTTTAAGGCTTGTTACCAAAGCAAGTGTTACAGAATCTTTTTTGGTGATAGCATCCTGCATCGTTCTTATTTGCATATCTTTCTCTTTAATACTTTCCAAAGATTTTTCTAAGTTTTCGGCTTCTTTGGCAGAAAGTGTAGCTAAATTACCTACGTTATTTAATAGAGCAGAATTTTGATTTTTTAAATTGGATACCTGGTCTTGTAATACTTTTAGTTGTGAACTAGCGCTAGCTTTTTCTTCTAGACAGCTATTTAGCTTAACCGTAGCAGTGTTTAATAAATCTTCAGTTTCTTTTTTCTTGGCTTCTAGCTCGGCATATTTCTTTTGTGAAACACACGAAGAGAATAAAATTGCTAGAGAAGCCCCAATAATCATTACTTTTTTCATCAGAAAATTTGTTTAGTCTTTTGTTCTTGTGGTTATATAACTCAAAATTATTAAAAATGTGACGTTTTGTAAGGTCATTAACAATAATTTATTATATCCTTTTTATAATTGATTAAAATGCTTTCGTTTTAAAATGAAATATTGCCATACAACGGAAAAAAGGGAATAATATTTCCCTCTTCTAAAAAGATTTCTCCGTTTTTTTATAAAAAGTCCAAATTTCATGTAAAAGCTCATATGTGCATTAAAAATAGCGATGAAATGCAGAAATTTACCTTTTAAAATAAATCTTAAAGCTGCGATGCCATCTAATATCATTCTCATAAATAATAAAAACCATACACTATTTCCTGGCACGTTTTTGAGAAGGAGGAATAAACTATTTCTAAAATTTAAAAATGTTTTTTTCGGATTCATTACTTGTAGTGTCGCTCCACCCAAATGATATACAACAGATGCACCTGTATATACTATTTTATATCCCTGGTTATAAATCCTCCAACATAAATCGATTTCCTCCTGGTGAGCAAAAAAATCTTCATCTAGTTTTCCTACTTCTTCAAATATTTGCTTTCTAATAAACAAACAAGCACCACTGGCCCAAAATATGGTAGTTGTGTCATCATATTGACCCATATCCTTTTCTAGTGTATCAAAAACCCTACCTCTACAGTACGGGTAACCCAATCGATCTATATAGCCACCCGCTGCACCTGCATATTCAAAATGAGTTTTCTTTTTGTAATCAAGAATTTTGGGTTGTATTGCTGCAATGTTAGAATCTGTAGTAAACTTTTCTTCTATAGGAACTAACCAATCTTGTGTAACTTCAACATCACTATTTAATAAACAGTAAACATCTGCATCAATTTTTTCCAAAGCATCATTATATCCTTTGGCATATCCACCATTAACTTCATTCTTAACTATTTTTACTTCGGGAAATGTATATTTTACAAATTCTATAGAATCATCTGTCGATGCATTATCAGCAAGGTATACTGTAGCTTCTTTAGAATATTTGACCACCGAAGGCATAAATTGCTCTAGCAGAGATTTTCCATTCCAGTTTAATATGACAATAGCAATGTTCACGGCTGCAAAGTAAAGAAGTTTGATTCGAAATAGAGTAATGTAAAAGAAATAATTTTTATAAAAAGAACAGTCAAAGTATCAGGTCTAATAATTCCTTTTATAATTAGGTATGTCTTTCAAGAAAACGTAGCAATTATCGGTATAATTCATTTGGCAATAGTAATGGTTTATACCATTGGTAATCATTAAATAATCTGCATCCAGGGCGAGATTGTACCTGGCTATTTGATCAAATGTTTCTTGTGTAATTTTGACATTTGCAGATTTACATTCTACAATGAGATGAATACTACCGTCAGGATTGTAAATAATGATATCATATCGCTTATTAAGATCATTTACCTTTACTAGCTTTTCAACATTAATTAAACTTTCAGGATATTTTTTTTCTTCTATTAAATACTGTAATGTATGTTGTCTTACCCATTCTTCTGGCGTGAGAATAAAGAATTTTTTACGAATACGGTCAAAAATAGAAACTTTATTTTCGCTACTTTTGAACCTAAAGCGATACTCTGGAAAATTTAGCTTTTGCATAACACAAATTTGATGATTTTTTCTGAATGGATGAAGTAAAACAAATAGTAAGCGATATTAAAAACGGAAATATTAGGCCTATTTATTTCTTGATGGGTGAAGAACCGTATTACATTGATAGGATTTCAGAATTTATTGATAAAAATATACTGGCAGAAGAGGAGAAAGGGTTTAATCAAATGATTCTTTATGGTAGAGATGTAAGTATTGATGATATTGTCGCCAATGCAAAACGTTTTCCCATGATGGCCGATAAACAAGTGGTGATTGTAAAGGAAGCTCAGGAATTATCAAGAACGATTGAGAAATTGGTGAGTTATGCAGAAAACCCACAACCATCGACCGTACTGGTTGTATGTTATAAGTATAAGAAAATCGATAAGAGAAAAAAACTATATAAGGCGGTATCGAAAAATGGGGTGATTTTTGAAAGTAAAAAGTTGTACGAAAATCAGGTAGCAGATTGGATCAAAAGAGTATTGGCAGGAGCTAAATATGCAATAGAACCAAAAGCGTCTCAAATGTTGGTCGAATTTTTGGGAACAGATTTAGGGAAAATTAATAATGAATTAGAAAAGTTAAAATTAATCATTCCTTCAGGTTCACAAATTACAGCTCATCACATCGAAGAAAATATTGGAATCAGTAAAGAGTTTAATAATTTTGAACTTCGCAAAGCAATAGGTGTCAGAGATAGTATTAAAGCACATCGTATAATTAACTATTTTACCCAAAACCCTAAGGATAACCCTTTGGTAGTTACTATTTCTTTATTATATAGTTTTTTTTCTCAGGTGCTGCAGTATCATGGTTTGTCTGATAAGTCACAAAGAAATGTGGCATCAGAGCTTAAGATAAACCCTTATTTTGTAAAAGATTATTCTGAAGCGGCTCGTAATTATCCTATGAAAAAAGTAAGTAGTATTATAGCATGTCTTAGAGATGCTGATGTAAAAAGTAAAGGAGTAGGAGCTGCAAACCTGCCGCAAGGGGATCTTTTAAAAGAATTATTAGTAAAGATCATGAGATAATTTATATTGTTGTACATAAGTTGTTTACGGGTTGCATTCTGTAAATATGTTGATGATCAATTAAAAAAGTGATGCAGTATGAATGTTTCGGTTAGAGAAATGAAGCAAATGGATGTCGAAGTAATTGCAGATTACTTTAGGAATGCTTCATCATTTTTTCTTAAAGGAATGGGAGCTGACAAAAATAAGCTACCGAGCCGTAAAGATTGGATCGAAAAAATACGACTTGAAATTGAAACGTCTATAGAGGTAAAGGAGTTCTATTACATAATTTGGGAAATAAATAATGAAGCGGTAGGACATTCTAATATCAATAAAATTGTATTTGGTGAAACAGCCACTATGCATTTACATTTATGGAAAGAAAATCTAAGAAATAAAGGGGTAGGAGTAACGTTATTAAAAAAGACAATTCCTTTTTACTTTAGGAACTTTAATCTTAAAAAACTTATTTGCGAGCCTTATGCTTTAAATCCTGCACCTAATAAAGTACTTCCGAAAGTAGGGTTTACATTTATAAAAAATTATATGACCACCCCAGGTTGGATTAATTTTTATCAATCAGTAAATAGATATGAAATGACAAGACAAACTTTTCATACGTTATTTGATAACCGATAAATGGATTAATCGTGTTTTTTACGGAATCTTAACATACGAAAAATCTTTTACTTCTGTCATAACAAAGGAACTTTGTACCTTAGAAATGTTGTCTAACGAAGCTAGATTATTTGATAAAAAATATTGATAGTGCTCCATATCCTTGATATAAATTTTTACTAAATAATCAAACATTCCTGCAATATGATAGCATTCTACTACCTCTCGAAATTGTTGTATATCTTTTTCAAATTTCTTTAAATAATCTGTTTGATGAAGATCTAAGGTAATATTGCAAAATACCATAAGTTGTAATCCTATTTTTTTTCTATCCAGTATTGCTTTATATGACTTTATGTATCCTTCTTTCTCTAGTTTTTTTACACGTTCAAAGATTGGTGTGGTTGTAAGATTTAAGCGTTCTGCAATTTCTTTGATAGTTATTTTGGCATCTTTTTGAAGTAGAAGTGCTATTTCTTTATCGATTTTGTCCATAATATTTTCCTTAATTATTCATTTTTTAAGCATAAAAATAGGATAATATTCTATTAATTTTAATATAATAGTTTTTTATTCTTATTATATATGTTTAATTGGATTTATATTCTTTATATTTTATTTTTATACAATACGCGTAAAGCTTTGATTAAGAGCGTTTTTACTTGATTATTAATTGATTAAAAAATTGCAAAATGAATATACATGATTTTAATCCAGAAAGTTTAATGATGACTTATGGATATAAACCCGAGCTATCTGAAGGAGCTATAAAATGTCCAATTTTTCAAACATCAACTTTTGTTTTTAAAACAGCGGAAGAAGGGAAAGCTTTTTTCGAATTGGCTTATGGTTTGCGAGAGAAATCACCAAAAGAAGAACTAGGGCTTATTTATAGTAGAATAAATAACCCTAATCTCGAAATTCTCGAAAATCGGTTATGTTTATGGGATAAAGCAGATGATTGTGCTGTTTTTGAAAGTGGTATGTCTGCTATTAGTACTGTATTATTAGAGTTTCTTATACCTGGAGACCTATTGGTTTATAGTAATCCGTTGTATGGCGGGACTGACCATTTTATTCAACATTTCTTGGATAAAATAGGGGTTCATACGATCGGTATCATGCCGCATCAAAGTAAAGAAGAAGTAATTCAATTAATTGATGATTCTGGATATGCAGATCAATTAGCGATGATCTATCTAGAAACACCAGCAAACCCAACCAATTGTATTGTCGATATTGAAGAATTTAGTCAGATTGCGAATCAATATAGTACAAACGAGAAAAGAATATTGGTAGCTGTGGATAATACCTATATGGGACCACTTTGGCAACACCCTTTACAATGTGGAGCAGATTTGGTAGTATACTCTGCGACAAAATACATTGGTGGACATAGTGATCTTATTGCAGGGGCGGTTCTGGGTGATGAAATACTAATGCAACGTGTAAAAACATTACGAACTTTTTTGGGCAATATGGTAAGCCCTCATACGGCATGGTTGATGCTTAGAAGCTTGGAGACATTAAAAGTTAGAATGGATCAGCAAACTAGTAATGCTCAATTAATAGCAGATTATTTAATGAAACATCCTAAGGTAAAAAAGGTCTATTATCTGGGAGTGTTAGAGAAGGGTACTAAGGCCTATTCTACTTATAAAAAACAGTGTTCTGCACCAGGAGCTATGGTTTCTTTTGATATTATAGGAGGAGAAACCGAAGCGTTTAAATTTTTAAATAACTTGAAATTGATGAAATTAGCTGTTAGCTTGGGAAGTACAGAAAGTTTGGCAGAACATCCAAAAACAATGACTCATGCAGGAGTAGATGAAAAACAACGAGCGCAAATGAATATCACTGATCAATTGGTTCGGTTATCAATAGGAGTAGAGCATACTAAAGATTTAATTTGGGATATAGAACAAGCTTTTAACAACGTATAAAGAGTTTATAGCTGTATACGTTTATCTACCAGAGATTGTTAAAACAATCTCTGGTAGATAAAAACTCTTATTGTATATCCAGTTTTGTCGTATGCGAAGTATTAAAATTGTTTGACTCTGAAAAACCTTTTATTAATAACCATGCGATCAAAACTAATTGATTTATAGCCAACGGAAGGAATAACATCATTTCGGTTTCAAAAGTTATCACATCGAAAATGTTTAAAATTAACGCAGCTAACATTAATGATACGGCTAGTAAACCCCAGGTTGAAATAAATCTAGGGAGTAATTTAGAAATAAATAAAGCACTATAAAATACGGTAAGGTTTAATGCAGCAATCAGCAAAACCAAGTAATGAGTCCAAACTCGAATTGCGTAAAATATAGTTCCTATTGTTTTTAAGAAATCGGCATTTTGCATTTCTGGGTTGGTATATTCTATGCTTACAGACAATAGAGATAATACTCCTACAATATCAATAAGGGTAACGGTAAAGCTTACAACAGAGAACCCAACATATACTAATGCTAAGGTATGACTGAATGGCTTAAAAAAAGGGAATAATTTGACGGCAATCCAAACAGTTAAAGCGCCACTTAGTATACTTATAAAAGTACCAATAATTAATTGCGACGTATTGACAGATGCAATAACAAGATAATCGGGGTCAAAGGTGATAGGCCCGATTAAAAATTGATTTAAAAGAACTCCTAGAACAAATTGTATTAAGAATAATATCCCAATAATGATGGCAGTTTTTTTCATTGGTTTTGTTTTGGTTAGTATAGTTGTTTTTGATGTCTAGTATAATAGACGTTTGTATATAACCAAAGGTTGCCTTCGCAATGGATTTTAATAGGTAAGTATGCTCTTATGATTTAAAATTTTATCACTTATGATTTAGTTAATTTTATACAAAAAGTATTTGTATAACATAATAAATTAGTAATTTAATGTGTGATTATTGAAGTTAGATATTTAATATAATTCATACGTTAATTATCTAAACCCTTCCGTTTTTTGAGAATCCCATACCTGTTTCTCTTACCCCTTTCAGATTTTAGCAGGTTACTATAAACTGAATAAAACCAAACAAAAATAGATTATGTGTACCAACTTATTAAGAAAACAAAGTAGAGAGAATTTTCAAGAGAAAGTATCGGCAAGAACAATGGATTTTGGCACAATAACAAAACCATTTCCAGTTACTCTAAAACCTAATATGGTTATTTATCCTAGAAAGAGAGAATTTCCAATACGATCATCATTTATTGAAAAGCTTGAAGAGGATTTTAGGCTATTTCCTCAAAAACCACTTAATTGGACAAACAAATATGGTTTTGCAGCTATAGATGTTGGTCCATGTATTTTTAATGAAATTCCTTTTAAGGTTGAAAGTATTTCTCCAATATTTTTGGATGGGGTAAATGAAAAGGGGCTATCTGCTGCTTCTTTATGGTTATCTGGAAGTCAATATCAAAAAGAGTCTGTTTCAGGGAATAATTTAATGTTTTTGGATGTAGTTGGTTACGTGCTAGGAATGTGTGCAACTGTTTCAGAAGTTAAATCTACTTTAAGTACAATTAATGTAGTTTGTCCAAGTAAGTTTTTAATGAATTACCCAGCACACTATATATTTATAGATTCTGATGTAGATAGTCCAGCACTAGTCGTCGAATATACTAATGGTAGTCCAAGTTTTTATGAAGTACCTAATGGTGTATTGACAAATGAACCTGCATATCCTGAAATGTTGAAAAAGCTGGATAAATATAAAAGTTTGACTGTATATCAGAAAAAGCCAAATGATTTACCAGGACTTTTTGATCTTCCGGCTGATTCCAGTGCTATTTCGCGCTTTGTAAGAGCTACCAAGTTTGTTGAATCAATCTATGCTCCAGAAGATATTCAAAAATCTATTAGCCTATCTGATGTTATCATTCAGAATATCCAGGTACCTCTAGGTACTGTAGTCGAAGAAACTTCCAATAGAATTTTGGATTATACCCAATGGTCGGTACTACGAGATCACCTCAATTTAGTATATTATTATAAAACATTTGATAATCAGGCATTGAAAAAACTTGATCTAACTTTAATAGATTTTGAAGTTACAGATATTGTTTCCATACCAATTTCTACTGGCGAGTGGAATATAAATGAGACAAAAAAATATACCTCACCCAAGAAGAGTAGCGAGTATTCAAGTTTCTAATAAATTAATAGATGATTACAAATTGAAATAGAAAACAAATTCTATGTTATACAAATGACTTTTGTAATAAGACTTGAATATAATAACTACGCAAGGTTTAAAACAATCTCTATTGTATAATGTAGAATCTTTCTATTCAATTATAGAGATTATGGCATTACCCTTTTGGCAGTAAAAGTTTTAAACAAGATACTTTTATAGGCTCTGATATAACATATATTGATATCATCGCTATCGATCCAAACTTTTACTATATAACTTTTACCGCTATCGGCATTGTAAATGGTTCCTCCTGATAAAACACCATCTTTAAAACTGAGATTTTCCAGAACATTCATACCTACTAATGGCCTTCCTTTCAGTTCTTTAATAGGATTTTTATTGTCTAAACCGTTGAAATTTGATAAAGGTTTTTTTGCGCGTTTATATATTTTTCCGTAGAACGTATCTCCATCTCTATAAATTTCAATAATAGATCCACCTGTGATTTGCCATTTTCCAATATAGGTTTCAGGACTGATTGATATATAACCAATAAGCAAAGAAAATGCAATAAATAAGAACCATTTCATTCTTGTAAAATAGTCATTTATAAGTAAGTATTATAAATAAAATATTATAAATAGTAGTGAAAATTGATAGAAATAACGGTAATCGTTTGTAAATAAGAGCTTTATATGTGTTAATAGTTTATGTGAAATATACCACTGAAATAACAATACCTTCTCAAAAACATGATTTTATGAGAAGGTATTTGACTAAATACTATTAACTTTCTTGCTAATAGTTTGATTTTTCATTGAATCATCCTATATCTGACTTAATCCACCATCTACTTCTAATTCTACTCCGTTTATATAAGATGCGTCGTCTGATGCCAAAAATAGTGCTGATTTGGCTACTTCTTCGGCAGTTCCAAAACGTGCTAACGGTACTTGTTGAGCAAAACCTTTTCCCATTTCTTCTACTACATCTTGCGGAAGATTCATTTTATCATATATAGGAGTTTCTATGGGGCCCGGTGCAATAGAATTAACACGTATTTTTCTTGACTTTACCTCAGAAGTTAGTACTCTTTGATATGCTCTTAGTGCTCCCTTTGTAGCAGAGTAAATACCTAGACCATCAAACCCTTTTTGTGTAACAATAGAGTTGGTAAATACAATAGTACCTCCGTCGTTTATGTGCGGCAGTGCTTCTTTTGTAGCCAGGATAGGGCCTTTTACATTGGTGTTAAAGACAGTATCATAGTGCTCTTCTGTTATCTCATTGGTAGGAGACAAAGGGGCAATACCGGCATTAAGAAATAAAATATCTATTTTCCCGAAGGCTTTGGTGGCTTCTTCGATGAGTTTTTTGTTATCTTCTGCAATAGAAACGTCGGCTTTAACCGTAATAAATTCACCTTCTAAGCTTTTTTTAACTTCATCAAGAGCTTCCTGACGTCTACCAGATAGAACTACTTTTGCACCCTGTTCTAGGTATAATTTGGCGGTTGCAAGGCCTATACCACTGTTTGCTCCAGTAATAACGGCTACTTTGTTTTGTAATTTTTTCATTTTCTATTTTTTAAATTTATATTTGAAACGATCATTTCATTATTAAGTAAAAAAATTATTCTAAGACTTTAAGAATTGTATTAATCAAGTTAGTAAGATCTTCTTTGCTCTTATTTAAAATTCCAGTCATCTGTAATCCCTGGATAGCAGTAAACAAATACAACGCATATTGGTTAGCCGTTTGTTCTTCGTTAAATACTTTTTCCATTTGTCCTTTACTTACTATATCCTCCAACACTGCGACCATTCTATCTTGATGTTTTTCCATAAAAGAAGTAATTAATGGTTCTTGATTGGTCATTTCTGATTTACAATTTACAATCAAACATCCTTTACGATCATTATCATTTAAAATTCTTGATAGATTTATATTGAAAATAATTTTGATGGCCTCACTTGCATTATAAGATTTAGAGAGTCCTTGATTAAAATCACTATTATTGAGTTGTTGATAATAGGAGAGCACCTCGATAAACATATTTAATTTATTACCAAATGAATTATAAATACTCGACCTGTTAAGAGATGTGGCATCTACCAAATCTTGCATAGAAGTACCATTATATCCTTTTTTATGGAATACTTCTGTTGCTTTCTCCAACACATGTTCTCTATTAAATGTTTCTGTTTTTGGCATCTTAACTGAAATGATTGTTTCAAATATAAAACAAATAGTGTTTTATTGTTGTTATTAAAATCATAAAATTTTTAGATTTACAATTCTAATTTCATCATAAAATCTGTTTGTATGCTTGTTCCTAAAACAAACTGATGTTCATCAAAAGTTACAAAACCATTTTTTTTATAGAATTTAATGGCTCTTGTATTCTCTTTCCATACTCCTAACCAAACAAGTTCTGCTGATTTTTGTTTGGCCAGAGATATAGCTTTTTCTAAAAGATATAAGCCAATTTTTTTGCCTCTTAATCCTTTGATGATATAGATTCGTTCAACTTCGAGTGTATTACCTGCAACATTTTCTGTTTGCGCATTTGCATAATTTACTTTGAGATACCCTACAATTTGAGTATCTATAGTGGCAAAATAAAACTCAGAATTTGGATTTTGTAACTCTTTATTAATTTTTTCTAATGTAAAGTTGTTGTTCAAATAGTCTTGGATATCTTCTTCCTTATTAATGGGCGGTCCAAACGATTCGTAGAAAGTTTTATAACCAATATCTAACAATGCTTGATTATCACTTTGCTGCACAGTTATGATATTTACCTTAGTTTTCATTATAGAATCCTATTACATTACAGCGCTATTCGTTTAATCACTCTTAATTTATGAGTGTGCGTACGTTTCTCAACATTATATATACCTGTATGATCTATTCGATCAATACGTACTTTACCATGTGCATGTATCACATAATTATCTTTCATCATGATGCCTACATGTGTTATTCTTCCTTCTTCATTATCAAAAAATGCGAGGTCACCAGGTTCACTTTCTTCTATAAAGCTTAGAGGTTCTCCCATGGTAGCTTGTTGGGATGCATCACGTAGTATAGCGTAGCCATTAAGTTTATAAACAATTTGTGTGAAACCACTGCAATCAATACCAAAAACAGTTTTACCACCCCATAGATATGGAGCATTAAGAAACAAAAGTGCCGTATTGATGATATTATTTTTCCCTAGTTTTTGAGTTATTCTAGAGCCTTCATATTGATGATTAAAATAATGTAATGCTTTTAATGATGCTCCTAATGAAACTACCATTAGTTGGTTATTTTCACAACTTACAAATTCTGCAATATCACCCACCAAATCAAGGGGTGATTTATCAAAGTCTTTGTATTGATTTTCTGTAATCTCGCTATATTGTTTATTGTCTATCCAACCTTCGTACTGATCAAAAGCTAAACGAATTCTACTCCATTTTTTACGTTTTTCTAATACTTTAAAATGTTCTCCATAGAGAACTTGAGATACCATTTCACTAGGATCTTGAGGTTCTAGACGTAAAGGAACAATGCTTAGATTGCAGATGCCGTATTGCATGAATTATATATAAAATCAGGTAATAAAACCAGTAGTTGGACAATGGGTGATTAAAGATTACGAATGCACTAAAAACTTATTTAGCAATCAACATTTTTATTACAAGCGTTCAATAACCATCGCTGATGCTCCACCACCTCCATTACAAATAGCAGCAGCTCCTATTTTGGCGTTGTTTTGCTCTAATACATTTATTAAAGTAATAAGGATTCGAACACCAGAACATCCTAGTGGATGACCAAGAGAAACTGCACCTCCATTAACGTTGGTATTTGTATCTGTAAGTCCAAGTATTTTTAAATTAGCCAAACCTACCACAGAGAAAGCCTCATTAAATTCGAAAAAATCCACATCTTTAATATCAATTCCAGATTTTTCAAGTGCTTTAGGTAATGCTTTGGCTGGGGCAGTGGTGAACCATTTGGGTTCTTGAGCCGCATCGGCATAACTTTTTATTTTAACCAATGGAGTAAGCCCTAGTTCTTTTGCTTTTTCTGTACTCATCATCACCACTGCACCTGCGCCGTCGTTTATAGTAGAAGCATTGGCAGCTGTAACTGTTCCGTCTTTGGAAAAAGCAGGACGTAAAGCAGGGATTTTTTCCATCTTTACATTTTTGTATTCTTCGTCTTCAGAAATTACCACAGGTTCTCCTCGACGTTGGGGTACTGATACAGGAACTACTTCATTATCAAATTTGCCACTGGCCCATGCATTTGCAGATCGTTCATATGATTGAATAGCATATGCATCTTGGTCTTCTCTACTAAAATTATGTTCCTTAGCACAAAGATCGGCGCAAGTACCCATAGCATTTTGATCATATACATCTACCAAACCATCCTTTTGCATACCATCCTCCAGCGTTTGTGGTCCAAATTTATGTCCAGCTCTTAATCTTACATAATGCGGAATCAAACTCATGTTTTCCATACCACCTGCAACAACAATATCTACATCTCCCAAAGCAATTGCCTGTGCAGCGTGAATCACAGATTTCATTCCGCTAGCACATACTTTATTAACTGTAGTACAAGGTACGTTATCACTAATACCTGCTCCCAAAGCAGCTTGTCTTGCTGGTGCCTGACCATTTCCTGCTTGGACAACATTACCCATAAATACTTCTTGTACAAGCGTTGGATCGAGATTGATTTTATCTAATGCACCCTTGATGGCAATGGCTCCTAATTGAGTTGCCGGTATGGTAGATAAACTCCCCATAAAACTTCCTATTGGGGTACGTGCTGCAGATACAATTACTACTTCTTTGCTCATTATTGTTGTTTTTTACGATTGTTTTGTGGTCTTGCGAATTTAGTGATTTTTAAAGGATCTTCATAGCTAAGTTACTAACAAGAATTTCTGCCTATAAAGTTACTTTTATGCAGCTTGTAATCATTTTTTTTGTGATTTTATTAGGATTCAGATAATTACGTTATTTATAAACCGCAAACTCTAAAAGGAGTGCTTTTATATGTTTTGTCGTAGTAATTATATCATTATTTGACCCTCGTTATTTTTGGTATAGATATGTACTATAATCTACGAATCAATCAAGAATATTTGAATTTATTGCTGTAAACAAGATAGATAGGTGTAATTGACATGTTAGACAGTAACTTTATTAAAGAAACCTTTTAATCATTCTTTAAAATTTCTTTTACTCTTAGTACTTCTTCCTTGCACGCTTGTTCTGTTTCAAAATATTCAATTCGACGGGCTAAAATTTTAGTTGAATTATCTACAATATTAAAAAACCACTTTCCTTTTGATGACTGTTTTATTTGTAGGCTATCGGGAACATTTAAAAAATAATTTACAGCATTTTTAAGTGCATCAAAAGCAGATGATTTTGATAAATAGCGTTTGCTGCTACTTAAAATAACTTCGTTTTGCTGATCGAATAAACGAAAACGAAACTCATTAAATCCATCATTATCAACCTCATTATATATTTCGGTAGTGGTGAGCTGTCCTAAATTATAATTTTCATTTGCTTCATCTGAAACTTCATCCAAAACGTTAGGAACCCTTCCTTCTAATGCAATTACATAGTTTTGAGAAGCGTTATTTGGTAAGGCAAATGTGTTAATGCCATCACCTCCATAATTAGTGCCAATTAAACTAAATAAAATTGAATGTTCATTTATGGCAAGTAATTGTCCATTACATTTTGCCCATCCCTTCGGAACTTTAGAAAAACTAAGTAGTTTCATTTCTCCAATTAAAGGTGAGTTTATACTATCAATCAATTCGGCAAAATGCTCTTGTGTAGGTCTTTTACCAGTTTTAAAATAGTCTTTTAAGGTATCTTTACTTTTATCCATTTTCATGTTGTCACTAAGTAATGTTAAAGCTATCAAAAGTTTTATGATTATAAAAATAAAAAAGGGCAGAAGCCTATTTTCAAAAAGTAATACCAAATAGATTATAAGAATAGTCTAAAAATGCGAAGTTGCTTTTTTCTCGTTTGAAGCAGTAAAATTGGTGCATAGTAATGGTTACGGAAATTTTTTACAATGAAAAACGAAGGGAAATGAACAAGTATTTTAGTCTGTTTTTAGGGTTTATTTGATATTATTATTTTAACAAGGTATAAAGAACTTTTGATAGTGTTTATTGGTGTGTTTGTGTTGATGTTATTGACTACTCAATATTTCCAGGTAGTTATTCTGACTTATTTTTTAGTACTTTTGATTAAATAATAGAACCTTACTTGTGAAAAGTTTTTTTAACAAAGTTTATAGTAAACAATCCTCATTTTACAGGATTTTCCTTTTTGTATGTACTACAGCTTTAATTGTTTATTTGTTTCCGAAAGGCGGAATATTTAAATACGAATTTAGCAAAGGTAAACCGTGGCAATATGAAAATTTATATGCCCCATTTGATTTTGCTATAGCCAAAACGGCTGAAGAAATAGAGTCCGAAAAAAATCAAATCAAAGAAAGCGTAATACCTTATTTTGAGTATGATACTATCGTAGCGAATACGGCCAAAGAGTCTTATAATAATGCCTACGCTACCTATTTGTCTAGTTTAAAGGAAACCAGTTTTAATGATCAGGCGCTGCTTTTTGGTAGAATATTGTTAAATGATATTTACCGGTATGGAGTTTTACAGGAAATATATTCTTATGATGATGATAGACAATTGTTTCTTAATAAAGGAAATACAGCAGAAGCTATAACCTATGGTCAGGTTTTAACTCCCAATGAAGTAACAAAAATTATTAATACTCGAATAGAAAAGAGTGAATTTGTAAAGTTTAAAAGTAATTATGTGGCTTTATTTTATGACTTGATTAAGCCTAATGTACGATTAAACACAAAATTAACAGAGAGTACGTTAGAAACAGAACTGGCCAAAGTACTTACAACACGAGGAGGAGTTTCTAAAGGAAGTAGGATCATTGCAAAAGGAGAAGTAGTAGAAGGAGATACTTTACAGATATTAAACTCACTTAAGGCAGAATATGAATCTCAAGTCTGGAGCGATAAAAATTTCTATTGGATCGTTTTTGGGTATTGTCTTTTAGTTTCTCTCGCTTTAATGATGTTATTATTATTTATCAGAAAGTACAGGCCCGATATATATGCCAATAATACACAGGTAACTTTTATTTTTTTTAATGTTCTTTTTATGGTATTGATTACCACCTTGGTGGTAAAATATAGATCAGATTATATTTATGCTGTTCCCTTATGTATTTTACCATTGGTTTTAAAGGCGTTTTTTGATTCTAGATTAGGTTTATTTACACATGTGATTACGGTACTTATATTAGGTTTTGTAGTTCCTAACAGTTATGAATATATGTTTTTGCAAATTATAGCAGGAATCGTAACGATTTTAACTATTTCAGAATCTTTTAAACGAGCAAACTTATTTATTTCTGTAGGGCAAATTACTTGCATTTATATTTTAGCATATATTTCATTTCATATTATTCATGAAGGAACAATCACTAAGATAGATTGGCTAACAGTGAGTTTGTTTGTAATTAGTGGATTGGCGACACTTATCGTACACCCTTTGATTTATGCTTATGAAAAAATCTTTGGTTTGATATCTGACGTGTCATTGTTAGAATTAAGTGATACAAACTCTGTTTTACTTAAAGAGTTATCAAATAAAGCTCCTGGAACTTTTCATCATTCTCTTAATGTTGCTAATATTGCAGAAGCAGCTGCCAACGAAATCGGAGCTAACTCTATGCTAGTTAGGGTAGGGGCGCTTTATCATGATATTGGTAAAATGGTGAATCCTACGTATTTTACAGAAAATCAATCTACTTCTGGAAATGCTCATGATGTATTATCTCCAAAAGAAAGTGCAAAAATTATTATTAATCATGTAATTCATGGTATTGAAATAGCAAAAAAATACAATTTACCAGATAGGGTTATAGATTTTATCAGAACTCATCATGGTACAAGTACAGTATTTTATTTTTACACCAAGGAAAAAGAAAATAATGAACATGTAAACATAGAAGATTTTCAGTATCCCGGACCAAAACCATTTTCAAAAGAAACTGCTATTTTGATGATGAGTGATAGTGTAGAAGCCGCTTCAAAAAGCCTTAAGAATCCAACAAGTAGTTTGATCGATACTTTTGTCGAAAAAATTGTCAATAAGCAAATGGAAAACGGTCAATTTTTAAACTCTAATATTACTTTTAAAGAAATACAGCAAGTAAAAAAAGTGTTTAAGCGTAAATTAACCAATATTTACCATCTTAGGATTGAGTATCCAGAGTAATACATCTAACAAATACTACTTTAAGTATTTTTTATCCATCCAGAAGGTTCCGAAAGGAATAATAGAGCAAATCAATACAATGAGTAAAGTCTTATTGTCCCATTTTTTTTCTGGTTTAACAAGAAAAGCGAATACGATGTATATTAAAAACAAAAAACCATGTGCCATCCCAATAATTTTATTTGGCTCTGGAGATTCGAACATATACTTTAACGGCATGGTTACGAATAAAATAAGTAGGTATGAAATACCTTCTAAGTAACTGATGATTCTAAAAGTGGGGATCATAAATATAAATTTTTCTACTTTTCTGATGTATAGTTTAATTCGAATACTTTTAATTTGAAATAAGGAACTGCAGACAATAGGTGATCAAAGATATCTGCCATTATTTTTTCATAATTATTCCATTCTTTATCATTACTAAAGGCATAAATCTCTAAGGGTATTCCTTGTGAAGTAGGAGCCAATTGACGACTCATAATTGTCATTTCCTTATTGATATTAGGATGATTTTTTAAGTAATACTCTACATACACCCTAAAAACCCCCATGTTTGTTAGATTTCTTCCATTAATAAGAGTGTTTTTGTTAATGTTTTCAGAGTTGTTAAAAGTATCAATCTCTTGTTGAGCATTTTTGATATAATCACGAATAAGTTCTATTTCGGCTATTTTTTCAATTTCTTCATGAGACAAAAACTGAATACTGGTGGTTTGCAATAATAAAGACCTTTTAATTCTTCTTCCTCCAGAATCCATCATTCCTCTCCAGTTTCTAAACGACTCAGAAGTAAGATGGTAAGTAGGAATGGTCGTTATGGTTTTGTCGAAATTTTGAACTTTTACCGATGATAGGTTGATTTCTATAACATCACCGTCTGCACCGTACTTTTCCATAGTGATCCAGTCTCCGATTCTTACAGTATCATTTACCGCTACCTGGATACTTGCTACAAAACCTAGTATAGTATCTTTAAAAATTAAAAGAATCACAGCAGACATAGCTCCCAGAGCTGTTAAAAATGTCCATATTGATTTTCCTGTAAGGGAAGAAAATATTAAAATCCCACCTATAAACCATACAAAAATCATAAAAACCTGAACATAACTGTCTATAGGTTTGTCTTTAAATGAATCTAATGATTTTAAGAAATCTCTACAGGTTTTTAATACACTTCTTAATATCCATATAACCAGTAAAATGGTCATTATATCAAAAAGTGGTTTTAAATACTTTTCTGCAGTAGGAAATGAAGAAAATAGCATCGGAACAATCCAAATAGTAAGAGATAACGGAACAATATGTGCTATATAATCAAAGGTTTTGTTCTTTACTAAATAGTCATCAAAGAGATTTTTGGATTTAGAAGCGTACTTTTTAAAAATGGCAATACATATTTTTTTAAGTATCAGATCTAAAACCAGAAGAATTAAAATAAGAACTCCAATACCTATACTCAAATTTAAATATTCTGAAGTATTTTCAGAAAACCCTCTCGCGGTAAAAAAATGATAGAAAAATCGAGTTAAATCTTTCATCGGCTATATAGTAAATAGTATAATCAACGGTGATATTTATTAGTCATGCAAATAAAGGAAAAGATTTTTTGTATTAAAAGTTAATTATAAAAAACATCGCTTTGTTTAACATAAACAAAGCGATGTGATTAGTATGAATAAGCTGACTCTAAAATATAGAGTTCACTATTATATTACAGTTTATATACCAATGATAAGTTGAACAAAGTACCTAATTGACTAAAATGATAACCATCATATGACATTTGAGAATATCGTTGATTAAAAGTAATTAAGTTATCTACTATCTTTTCTACAGATATACCAGCTGGAATACCACTAGCTAAGCCTGCAGGTGTTACTGCACCATTTAAAACTCTTTCACCAGATGCTGTTAGTGCTTTAAACTCTCTTTCTGGTAATACATTTAATATATTATTTACATTTAAAGCTATCGTTATTTTATCGGTAGCATTATAATTAATACCTAGATCGGTCACTACTTTGGTTAGAAACTCAACACTTAGATCTGAGCTTCCATTTGTGTCTGCTGCTGCTGGAGTAGCATCTAATAGTGTTTCTACATCTTGTAAACCTTGGTTATTAAATTTAGTAGGACCAAATAGGGTATTGTTTAATGAAAAACTAAATTTACCAATATCATAATTAGCACCTAAAATTGCTTTATACTCTGGTCTGGAGGTAAAGAATAATGCTTCTTGTGTATCATTAACAACAGATTGACCGGCTTGTGCTACCAATGAAGGGTTTTTTACATCTCCATCTCTTTCATTTTGAAAGGTATAATTACCAGATAAACTAAAGCCAAGTTCTCCAGAACCTAACGCTATGTTTTTATAATTAGCAACGACATCGATACCGGATGTTCTGGTATCAATAGCATTCACAAAGAAACTTACATCAGACAAGTCATTATCTTCTAAAACTTGATCTAACGGAGTACCTCCGGTGTCAGAAGCTCCTATTTCTGTACTTAGTACAATTCGATCTTCTACAGCAATATTATAATAATCAATTGTAAAATTGATATTTCTATTGATTTTTGCTCCAATACCTACGGTAATATTGGTCGACTCTTCTGCATCAAGTTGCGGAATATTTAATAACCTTGCCTGTGGTGAAACATTATTTACTAATCCACCAACCTGGATTCCTTGACCAGGAATAAAAGAAAATTGTGCTCTTTGTGTATATATTTGGTGTAATGTAGGAGCTCTAAAACCAGTAGATATAGAAGCTCTAAGTGTAAGTTTATCCTCCAGAAATTTATATCGGGAACTTAGTTTCCAGACAAAAGCTTCTCCAAAATCACTATAATCTTCTAATCGTACGGTACCATTTACCAGAAAATCTTCAGTTATATCGGCAGAGATATCAAAATAACCTCCAAAATTGTAGCGATTAAATTTACCAGAATTTTCAGGTCTGTTACCCGCAAATGAATCGGCACCACCACCATCGTATGAGGCCAAATCTCCTTCAATAATTTCAAAAGTTTCAGTTCTAAACTCTGCTCCAAAACCTATACTTACTTGATCCGAAATCAGTTTGGCAACATCGATATTACCTACACTGTGTCTAAATACCGTACCTCCTGGATCAAAGGATACAGGACTATTTTCTCTATACAATTCAACAGGAATAAATTCTTCTCCAAGGTCCGGAACACCATTTTCATTGGTATCATCAAAACTAGGAGCAAAAACAGCATTACGATTGTGCGAGTCATTTACAGTATAATCTTGTGAATTACCTCCGGTAGTATAACTTAGATCATAATTCCATCCGTTTTTCTCTGTTTTAAAGCCAATGGTAGCATTATAGTCATTCAGGTCACCTTCAAAAGTAGGTACATATCCGTCATATCCGTTACCGTTAAATGTATTTCCATTATTATCTGTATATGTAACTCCAGTATTTAATGGATTAACCCCAGGGAAAAAATTACCCAAATATTGGAAATCTTGAATGTCTCTCCAGTAAGGGGTTCTGTAATTAGCGAAACTATTCACTTTTTTATAGACATAAGCAGCGTTAACATATACTTCTGTATTCTCATTGATGTCGTACCCTCCATTTACCAAAAATTTTGCTGCAGATGTTTCAGGAGATCCATTAATATTTCCTGCATCTGGATGCCTGGCCAGGAAAGCATTAATATCTTCCTGTCTTTCTCCAACTCTTGTTCCACCAAAATCTAAAAACTCACCAAGTGCATCTACATCACCTGGGCGATTAGCAAGATTTACCTTAGAAAAATCTACCGTATAATTAAAAAAGCCTTTGTCTTCACCGATAGTTGCACCATTATTAAGACTTATACCTATTGTTTCTCCATCTCCTTCAGAAGTTATTCCGGTTCTTAATGTTACTGATCCTTCATCTGTATTATCCTTTAAGATAATATTCATTACACCAGCAATAGCATCAGATCCATATTGTGCAGAAGCTCCATCTCTTAATATTTCTACCCGTTTTATCGCGTCGGTAGGAATTGCCGAAATATCAGAGCCGGTCTCACCTCTTCCTGGTGAGGTTTGTGTATATAATAATGCACTTAGATTTTTACGTTTACCATTTATTAGTACCAAAGTTCTACTTGGTCCCATATTTCTAATTTCATATGGATCTAATAAGGAGGTAGCATCATTAACAGGGGTTTGTACCGTGTTAAAAGAAGGTATTTTGTATTGTAATGCTTTGTCGAATGTTATTTGCCCCGTAGATGCCAATTCTTTGGCTGGTAGCACATCAACAGGAAGCGAAGTGGTAGTGTTACTCCTTGGTAAAGCCCTAGAACCAACCAGAATAATTTCTTCTAATTCTGAACCGCTTGATAAAGTTATGTTTATAGTTTGTTGTGATCCTACCGCTACTTCTTGTGTGTTGAAACCTACATAGCTAAAAATTAAGGTTCCTTCTGGATTTACTTCAATACTATATTTACCATCAAAGTCTGTTGTTGATCCATTATTAGTTCCTTTTTCGATAATATTTACCCCGGGTAAAGGAGAACCGTCAGAGTCTTTTACTACACCTGTGACCGTTTGCTGTGCAAAGAACAGATTGGTGAATAAGCCGAATAAAATGATTGTGATTTGTTTCATATAATAGTTTTAATTTAAGATGATTTGACCTACAATATATCTAAAAACACGCTTATTTTCATTTGTTTTTAACAGTTTTTTTGAATTATCAATAAAAAAACCAAGCTAAATAACCTGGTTTTTCCGCATTATTATTTATACTATTCAAGAGGTTAATTTGCCTTGTATACTTTAGCAATTACCTGATCGATTGTTTCATTATACATTTCTAAAACAAAGTTTTTATCGGCGTCAAAATGCCCGATACAATTATCCTTATCTCCAAAATTAACAACATAATAACTGTTACTAAGTGGTCTTACTTTTGCTTTTTTTTCAGGAATGTCAGAAAATGTCATTACATGTCCTTTGGTATCTGGTGTAATTGTATAGGTTCCCATGTTTGTAGTTGCCATGGATTTTTGAACCGAAACTTCTTCGTCTGTGTACACCGCTGCCTGATTGGTTTTGCTGTCATCATCGGGATTTAGCTTTATTTTACTTTTTTTAGTAATAACCTCTTGTTTTTTTATTACTTTTTCTTCACCGTTTGCACCTTTTATTCTTATAGTTTTGGTTACAATTTCTTCTGATGAATTCTCTTTGTCCTCAATTTGGTCTGTTTGTGCGTAACTTACTGTAGTACCTACCATTAATGCTACAGTAATTAAAGTTTTAATTTTTTTCATTTGACTTGTTATTTGTACTTAAAATTACAAAAAAATAAAAAATTATAAATAGAAATTTATAACTTAAAAAATAGTTCCCAAAGAATCGTAGAGGGTAATGTTACTTAAAAAAATGTATAAAATTGCATCTTAAGGGCTTTGTATTTGCTAACTAATAAGGAATACTGTTATCTTTGCACTCTTAAAATTTAGGATATTTATTATAAGATATTCTAATCATCATAATATACATAACATGAAAGCAGGAATCGTAGGATTACCTAATGTTGGAAAATCAACATTGTTTAATTGTTTATCAAATGCAAAAGCACAAAGTGCAAATTTTCCATTTTGTACTATAGAGCCTAATATAGGTGTGGTAAATGTACCAGACCCCCGATTAGAAAAATTAGAAGAATTAGTAAATCCAGAACGTGTACTTCCCGCCACCGTAGAGATAGTCGATATTGCCGGACTCGTAAAAGGAGCTAGTAAAGGAGAGGGACTTGGGAATCAGTTTTTAGGTAATATTAGAGAAACTGATGCAATTATACATGTATTACGATGTTTTGACAATGATAATATAGTGCATGTTGATGGTTCTGTAGATCCAATTAGAGATAAAGAAACTATTGATACAGAGTTACAGTTAAAAGACCTTGAAACGTTAGAAAAAAAATTAGACAAAATAAAAAGGGCAGCCAAAACAGGAAATAAGGAAGCACAAAAGGAAGAATCGGTTTTGTTGGCATTAAAAGATGGTCTTGAAGCAGGAACTTCTATAAGAGCTATAGTAGTATCTGAAGATGACCATGAAGCTTATGTAAAACCATTACAGTTTATTACTGATAAGCCCGTTTTGTATGTTTGCAATGTTGATGAAGGCGCAGCTGTAAATGGAAATGAATATGTAAATAAAGTAAAAGAGGCCGTAGCTAGCGAAAATGCAGAAGTTATTGTACTAGCTGTAGGTACTGAAGCCGATATTACAGAACTAGAAGATTATGAAGAAAGACAACTTTTCTTGCAGGATATGGGCTTAGAAGAACCAGGCTCTTCTGTGCTGATTCGTGCTGCTTATAAACTGTTAAACCAGCAAACTTATTTTACTGCTGGGGCGAAAGAAGTAAGAGCTTGGACAATAAATATAGGAGCGACAGCTCCGCAGGCAGCTGGAGTAATTCATACAGATTTTGAAAAAGGATTTATTAGGGCAGAAGTTATTAAGTATGAGGATTTTGTAAAATTTGGTAGTGAAGCAAAAGTAAAAGAAGCAGGTAAGCTTGGAGTAGAAGGAAAAACATATGTTGTAAATGATGGAGATGTTATGCATTTCTTATTTAATGTATAAGATATATTAGTATATATACCCAAAACCTCTTAGATGTTTCTAAGAGGTTTTTTTGAATATAGGAAGTTTTATAAATTATTTTTTTATGATTGTAGTCATAATCGTTTTTTTCTAATGCAAAGCTCCAGAGTTGTTACATCCGGCATTATATTGGCTATAGTAGGGGTGGTGTTGTTTTCTGCAAAAGCAGTAATGGTAAAGCTGGCATATAGATATCATGCAAGTGTAGAGCATTTGTTATTGTTTCGAATGCTATTCTCACTACCATTTTATATTGCAATAGCATTTATCAAAAAACCTTCTAAATCCTTAAAAGTTAATCCGTCAGATTATCTTTGGTTACTTTTTTTTGGTTTTATAGGATATTATCTGGCAAGTTACTTCGATTTTTTGGGACTTCGGTTTATCAAAGCAGGACTAGAACGTATTATTTTATTTGTTTACCCTACATTAGTGCTGATTATTTCAAGAATATTTTTGAAAAAATATATTACCAATAAACAGATTTTTTCAATAATTATTACCTATTTTGGAGTGGTTGTTTCTTTTTGGGGAGAGCTTGATTTCAAAACTTCTAATCTTGCTATTGGTGGTTTCTTAATTTTTCTAAGTGCTTTGACGTATGCTATGTATATTGTTGGTAGTGGTTGGCTTATTCCTAAATTTGGTACGGTACGATTTACCTCGTATGCAATGATTATAGCTTCTTTATGTATTATAGTTCAATATTTAATTTGGGATAGAGGCAATATAGTAGCATACCCTATCGAAGTTTATATATTGGCACTATTGATGGCAGTGTTTTCTACAATTATACCATCTTTCATGGTTTCATCTGCTATCGAAAAACTAGGGGCTTCTAATTTTTCGATAGTAGCAAGTATAGGTCCTATTTCTACAATAATATTAGCATATTTCTTTTTAGATGAGAGTTTATCTTTATTACAGGTTTTTGGGGGACTTGTGGTGATTTTTGGAATATACTATAGTAGAAAAAAATAAGATGATTTGTCATTGGATATTTATTTAGTTTATGAATCTGAACAATTTTGGGTTAAAGAAGACAAAAATTCAATAAACATACTTGATCAACAAGTTGTTAAAATAGGGATATGACTTACAATATCTGTTTCTACTATGTATAAGAATAGGCCTGTAGAACACCTAAAAAAGAATAATAATAATATAATTTGATTAAAGAATGTAATGAATCATTAGTTAATGTGACTCAAATTGTAACCTTTGTTTAAGTACATTTAAAATTAAAATGTTATTTTTAAAAGTATAATTGAATTAATAATTAAACAATATAATTTTTGTTTTTGGTAAGGGCTCTTTCAAATAAAACTAGTATTACAATATGTTTTATAGCGTTTTTTTCATTTTTTGTTCAATCGCAAAAAGATGTAAAAAATGTTACTAATGACAGTTTAGAGGTATTGATGAATAAATCATTAAGCTTGTTGTTTGACGAAAATAAGGTTAAACAATCTCTGGAATATGCTATAAAGATGATTGATTATGCCAATGAATTGGATAGCGATTATTATAAAAGTAAAGGCTTTTATATAATGGCTGCAAATTATGAATCAATTTCTGATTACCAGAGTGCTGAAAAAAATTATAAAGAATCTTTGAGATATGCAAAACGAAATGGAGATTCATTATTAACGGCATACATTTATAATGGGCTTGGTAACATATCTGTATACTTAACAGAAAATAAAGAAACAGGGATTGATTACTATAATAAATCACTCGCACTAGGGTCAAAATTTGAAAAATATAATCAACATCCAGCCACAATTAATCTTGCATGGTCATACCTAGACCTTAATAAGTTTGATAAAGCATATCCCTATCTGGTTAAGTCAGAAGAATTACTTTCTAAGGTAAAAAGAGAAGATATAAATGCAAATTGTGAAATTCAATTTTTAAAAGCTCGATATTTTTTAGGTAAGAATGAATATGAAAAGGTATACAAACATTTTGATGAAGCATTAAAAATTGCCAAAACTAATAAGTTACCTAGATTAGCAAAAACGATACATGAAACAAGAGCTAAAATGTATGATAATCTGGGAGATTACAGAAAAGCATATAAAGATATTCTTGCGGTTCAAAAACTGAATTTAGAGTTGAAAGCAGATTTGATCGAAGTTACAAGAATGAATTTTATTATCGATGGTTATAAAAAAGAACTTGAAGATATTAAGAAAGAAAAGGAGTATCAGGCAATTTTAAATAAAAATAGTAAGCTTATAAATTTAATTTCTGGGATCGGTTTTTTATGTATGCTTGGAGCGTTTATCTTTTTATACTTTAGTTTTCGTTCTAACAAAAAGCTAACAGCAGTTTTAAAAGAAAAGAACGAAGAGTTATTATTGTCTAAATCAAAGGCAGAAAAGCTTACAGAGGTAAAGTCACAGTTTATTTCTACAGTTAGTCATGAGTTGAGAACTCCGTTATATGGAGTGGTAGGAATCACAACATTGTTACTAGAGGATAAAGATATTACATCAAAGCATGAGAAATTATTAAAATCACTTAAGTTTTCTGGAGACTATTTACTAGATCTTATCAATAAGGTATTGAAAATTGGTAAAATCGAATCTAAAAACGAGAAACTGGCAAAAACACCTACCAATTTACGATTACTTTCAGAAAACTTACTGCATTCTTTCGAGTATCAGGCAAAAAATAAAAATAATGAGTTAATACTTCAAATTCCCGATGAATTACCGGATATTTTAAACGTGGACTCGCTTAAAATTTCAGAAGTTTTAATTAATCTTATAGGGAATTCATCAAAATTTACTGAAAATGGAAAGATATGGCTTCGAATAAAAATTCTTTCAATAGATAAAGAATTTATTACTATTCGGTATGAAGTAGAAGATGATGGAGTTGGGATTCCTGAAGATAAAAAAGAATTTGTCTTTGAAAAATTTTCTCAGATTGGACGAGAATTTAATAAATCAGAAGGGACAGGGTTAGGGCTTTCTATTGTGAAAAATCTACTTAAAATGATGGAAAGCGATATTTTTCTAGATAATAAAGAAGGAAGAGGTACTCGTTTTTATTTTGATTTACAATTAGAGATCATTGATGAAAAAGATAATGAAGATATTAGTAGTACTAATAATCCAATAAACAGTGTATATAAAAAGATATTAGTTGCAGAGGATAATAAGATAAATCAAATTGTTACTAAAAACCTGTTGCATTTAATAGGATATGATTGTGTTATTGTAGAAAACGGGTTTAATGCTTTACAAATGGTTAAAAAGGAAGAGTTCGATTTGGTATTAATGGACCTTAATATGCCGTATCTTAATGGTATGGAATCTACAAGAAGAATACGAGAGTTCGATCAAGAGACACCAATAATTGCATTAACAGCCTCAGAATTAAGCGAAGTCGAAACCGAATGTATGAGCGTTGGGATGAATGATATTATAAATAAACCTCTTAATAAGAACGATCTTAAAACTATTCTTGCAAAACATTTGGTATAAGAATTGTTATAAAATAATTGATTGTATAACAATTCGTTGGGTTTATGTATAGATATGGTGCTACATTTATAGCGTTTAATGTACCAGTTTGTTTCCTTCTCCTATCTTTTATAAAAGTTTACTATAAACCGATACAGTATTCGTCTTAATTTTATATTATTTATTTTGTTAAGATTGTTTGTTGGGTAGGTGCTAATTAGAAATTGGATTGCCTATAGAGTTATACTAAATTATTAATAAAAACAGATAAAGTACATTCAAATTGTATATTTGCAATACTAAAACTAAAACAGAAGGCGTTTTTTGGTTTAATAATAAATAGTTAAAAAAATAGAATGAGAAGAATAGTATCCAAAATCTTTATTGGTGCATTATTAGTGAGTTGTGGTACAAAAAACACAATTAATGATTTAGCAGTAACATTACCAATAGACGCATCTATCGATTTGATGCAGATAAAAAATGATAAAGTTCCTGTTGTTATAAATCCAGGACGAATTACCAGCGATACTATAAAGTACTATATGCCAAAAGTTGTTCAGGGTACCTATGCAGTAAGTGATTTTGGGAAATTTGTAGATGATTTCAAAGCTATTGATTACGAAGGAAATGTACTTAAAGTTGAAAAAATAGATGAAAATACTTGGGTAATACCTAATGCTCAGAAATTAGATAAAATAAACTATTTGGTTAATGATACGTTTGACATAGAAGGTTCGGATTTGGGAACTCCATTTTCTCCATCAGGAACCAATATAGAACCCGAAAATTTTGTTTTGAACCTACATGGGTTTATAGGGTATTTTGATTTATTAAAAAATAATCAATATAGATTAGAAGTTGCTGCTCCCAGCAATATGAAAAGAACTTCTGCTTTACAAAAAACTAGCTCTGAAAATCGTAAAGATGGAGCTATTACCATAGATAAATATGCTGCAAATCGATATTTTGAGATTACCGACAACCCTATGATGTATGGTAATCTTGATGTAGAAGAATTTATGGTTGGAGATATCAAAATAGTATTAAGTGTATTTTCTCCTAACAAGGTTCATACTGCTACCAAAATAAAGGAAACGGTTTTTAAAATGATGAAAGGGCAGAAGGCATATATGGGAGATATCGATAGTACACCTCGGTATGATATTTATTTATACCTGGCATCAGGAGAACAAAATTCACCTACTGGTTATGGAGCATTAGAACACCATACATCTACCGTAGTGGTTTTGCCAGAACAAATGCCAGATGAAACATTGGCATCATCAATGATTGATGTTGTGTCTCATGAGTTTTTTCATATAGTCACACCCCTTAGTGTACATTCTGAAGATGTGCATTATTTTGACTATAATGAGCCAACTTTCTCTAAGCACTTATGGATGTATGAAGGAGTTACAGAGTATTTTGCTACTCTTTTTCAAGTGAATCAGGAGATTGTAGAAGAAAGAGCTTTTTATGATAAAATAATGGATAAAATAAGAGGAGCAGCAAGTTATGATGATACTATGAGTTTTACAGAAATGAGCGAAAACATTTTGGAACAACCATATGCTTCTAATTACATCAATGTATATGAAAAAGGAGCGTTGATAGGAATGTGCATTGATATTTTAATGAGAGAAGAGAGTAATGGTAGTCGTGGTATTTTGTCTTTAATGAAAGAATTGTCATTAAAATACGGTAAAAACAAACCTTTCGAAGACGATAGATTGATAGATGAACTTACAGAAATGACATATCCCTCTGTCGGCGATTTCTTAAAAACACATGTTGAAGGAAAAACCCCCATATCTTATGAAAAATTCTTTGAAAAAGTCGGGCTTTCAGTCTCTTCAGAAAAAGTAGGAACCAATTATATTCAGAATTCTGGAGCAATGATTGTAGCTGGGGATCAGGAAAAAGGAACAATATTCTTTAATGAGTTGGTATTGGATAATAGTTTTTGGGCAGATAATGGAGTTAAACCAAATGATGATATTGTAGCGATAAATGGAGAAAAATTAACCATCCAAAATGCTAATAATGTTTTAGGAGCTACTTTTCAGTGGCAAGAAGGAGATGACCTTGAGATTAAACTAAATAGAGCAGGAGAAGAAATTGTGATCAAAACAAAGGTTGCCCAATCATTTACACAGGCAAAAGTATTGATGGTAAATAAAAAAGCGACCCAGAAACAGACAGAGCTTAGAAATGCATGGCTAAAAGGCTAATTAAAATACATCATTGGGTATTAAATAATTGGTTAAAAATAATTTACTAGTAAAAACTACCATTACATACATTTGATGGTAGTTTTTATATTATAGTAAAGTTGCAATTAGGAATAATATTTTGGTTTTAGAAATAAAGAAAATAGATGTAATTTATTGATTTCTAATTAATCAACAAATTAAGTTAGAGATTTGTTAATTACTTTGTGTTGGTCCTATTTCAATTTAGTAAGCGAAATATTATATTAGCAAGCATTCTACCCGAGATTTTATGAGTAAGGAAACCAAATATACCGAAGATAATATACGATCCCTCGATTGGAAAGAGCATATCCGAATGCGCCCCGGAATGTATATCGGAAAACTAGGAGATGGTTCTTCTGCCGATGATGGTATCTATATTTTATTGAAAGAAGTACTCGATAACTCTATCGATGAATATGTAATGGGGGCCGGTAAAACTATCGAGATTTCTATTCAAGGAGATAAAGTGATTGTTAGAGACTATGGACGAGGAATTCCTTTGGGCAAAGTAGTGGATGTAGTTTCAAAAATGAATACAGG
The DNA here is from genome assembly GCF_040786235.1 of Aquimarina discodermiae. Lineage (NCBI taxonomy): Bacteria > Pseudomonadati > Bacteroidota > Flavobacteriia > Flavobacteriales > Flavobacteriaceae > Aquimarina > Aquimarina discodermiae. The sequence continues at coordinate 35,693 of NZ_JBFMKP010000013.1, read as the reverse complement.
GGGTAAATATGATTCTCGAGCGTTTAAAAAATCTGTAGGGTTAAACGGGGTAGGTACCAAAGCCGTTAATGCTTTGTCTACGTTTTTTAGAGTCGAATCTACCCGTGATGGTAAATCTGCTTCTGCCGAATTCGAAAAAGGAAACCTGACTAATCAAGAAACTTTAGATGAAACTTCTAGACGAAGAGGTACCAAGGTATCCTTTGTACCAGATAATACCATTTTTAAGCATTATAAGTATCGAACAGAGTACGTTGCAAAAATGCTTAAAAATTATGTGTATTTAAATCCAGGGTTGACTATTATTTTTAATGGTGAAAAATATTTTTCTGAGAACGGACTTAAAGACTTACTTTCTGATAATATTAATGAGGAAGATAGACTGTATAATATTATCCATCTTAAGGGAGATGATATAGAAATTGCCATTACACATAGTAAAACACAATATAGTGAAGAGTACCATTCTTTTGTGAATGGACAACATACCACGCAAGGGGGTACCCATCAAGCAGCTTTTAGAGAGGCTATAGTAAAAACTATTCGAGAGTTTTATGGCAAAAATTATGAAGCCAGTGATGTACGTAAATCGATAGTATCTGCAATAAGTATTAAAGTAATGGAGCCGGTTTTTGAAAGTCAAACAAAAACAAAATTAGGGTCCACAGATATGGGGGGAGAGTTGCCAACGGTACGTACCTATATTAATGATTTTATAAAAACAAAACTAGATAACTTTCTTCATAAAAATACGGATACAGCAGAGAGTCTACAACGTAAAATACTACAGGCAGAACGAGAACGTAAGGACTTATCGGGAATTCGAAAATTAGCCAAAGAAAGAGCAAAAAAAGCTAGTTTACATAATAAAAAGCTTAGAGATTGTAGAATTCATTTATCAGACAGTAAAAAAGATCGTAACCTCGAGAGTACCTTGTTTATCACAGAGGGAGATTCTGCAAGTGGTTCTATAACCAAATCAAGAGATGTTAATACTCAGGCGGTATTTAGTTTGCGAGGAAAACCGCTTAATTGTTACAATATGACCAAAAAGATTGTTTATGAGAATGAAGAATTCAATCTTTTACAAGCTGCATTGAACATAGAAGAATCTTTAGAAGATTTACGTTATAATAATATTGTCATTGCTACAGATGCCGATGTAGATGGGATGCATATTCGTTTGCTATTAATTACATTCTTTTTACAGTTTTTTCCAGAGGTTATAAAAGAAGGGCATTTATATATATTACAAACCCCTTTATTTAGGGTGCGTAATAAAAAAGAAACGATTTATTGTTATTCTGAGAGAGAACGAAAGGACGCTATCAATAAATTGACAGGAAAACCAGAGATTACTCGATTTAAGGGACTTGGTGAGATATCTCCAGATGAATTTGTTCATTTTATTGGTGATGATATAAGATTAGACCCAGTAATGTTGGATAAAGAAAAGTCTATAGAGGAGCTATTATCTTTTTATATGGGAAAAAATACACCACAACGACAAGAGTTTATTATCGATAATCTAAAGGTAGAGTTGGATACGGTAGAAGAAAATAATAATCTATAAAGTAAAAGTTTAAACAAAAACTTAAAAAGCCCATAAATTTTATATGGATTTGGAAAACGAAAACGAAGAACTACATCACGACTCGGCTTCAGAGAATCATCAGCCACAAGAGGTAATTACCAAAGTTACCGGTATGTATAAAGACTGGTTTTTAGATTATGCTTCTTATGTAATTCTAGAACGGGCAGTACCGGCAATAGAAGATGGTCTTAAACCCGTACAAAGACGTATTCTTCATTCTATGAAGGATCTTGATGATGGGCGTTATAATAAAGTAGCCAATATTGTAGGACATACCATGCAATACCACCCGCATGGTGATGCTAGTATTTCTGATGCAATGGTGCAAGTAGGTCAAAAAGAATTGTTGATCGATATGCAAGGTAACTGGGGTAATATACTTACAGGAGATAGGGCGGCGGCATCAAGATATATAGAAGCTCGTTTATCAAAATTTGCGCTAGATGTAGTATACAATCCAAAGATTACAGATTGGCAATTGTCGTATGATGGCAGAAAAAAAGAACCTATAAACCTTCCTGTAAAGTTTCCATTATTACTTGCACAAGGGGCAGAAGGTATTGCAGTTGGATTAAGTACCAAAATACTTCCGCATAATTTTATAGAGCTTATAGATGCTTCAATAAAGCATTTACAAGGGAAACGATTTACAATTTTACCCGATTTTCCTACTTCAGGTATTGCTGATATAACCAATTATAATGATGGTAATAGAGGAGGAAAGGTAAGAGTACGAGCTGAGATATCTCAATATGATAAAAACACTTTGATTATTAATGAGATACCATACTCTACTACAACGACTTCTTTAATAGATTCTATCCTTAAAGCCAATGATAAAGGTAAGATCAAAATAAAGAAAATTGAAGATAATACAGCTGCAACTGTAGAGATTTTGGTGCATCTTCCTTCGGGGATTTCTCCTGATAAGACCATAGATGCATTGTATGCTTTTACAAATTGTGAAGTATCGATCTCTCCTTTAGGCTGTGTGATAGAAGATAACAAACCTAATTTTATTGGTGTTTCAGAAATGTTACGTCGCTCAACAGATAATACAGTTGAGCTGTTAAAGATGGAGCTTGAAATTCAATTAAATGAATTACAAGAACAATGGCACTTTGCATCTTTAGAACGAATTTTTATAGAAAACAGAATCTACAGGGATATAGAAGAAGTAGATACCTGGGAAGGTGTAATTGACGCAATAGATAAAGGATTACAACCTCATATTAAACACCTTAAAAGAAAAGTTACAGAAGAAGATATTGTAAGACTTACCGAAATACGAATCAAACGTATTTCTAAGTTTGATATAGATAAAGCGCAACAAAAAATAGAAGCGTTAGAAGAAGATATAGCTACTGTAAAACATCATCTCGATAATCTCATAACGTATGCGATAGATTATTTTAAGAGATTAAAAACTACCTATGGTAAAGGGAAAGAACGCAAAACAGAAATCAAGATTTTTGATGATATTGAAGCGACCAAAGTAGTTATTCGAAACACAAAACTATATGTAAATAGAGAAGAAGGTTTTGTAGGTACATCATTGCGTAGAGATGAGTACGTTACCGATTGCTCTGATATCGATGATATTATTTGTTTTACGACAGATGGTAAAATGATGATTACAAAAGTCGATTCCAAAACCTTTGTTGGGAAAGGAATAATTCATGTTGCCGTTTTCAAGAAGAAGGATAAACGCACCATTTATAATATGATTTATCAAGATGGTAGAGGAGGAGCATCATATGTAAAACGATTTGCTGTTACCGGTGTTACCAGAGATAAAGAATACGATTTGACACAAGGAAAAAAATCGTCTAAAGTCTCTTATTTTTCTGCCAATCCTAATGGAGAAGCAGAAGTGATTACTATTTTATTACGCCAAGCGGGAAGTATTAAAAAACTAAAATTCGACCTTGATTTTGCAGATTTACTGATAAAAGGAAGAGGCGTAAAAGGTAATATTGTTACCAAATATAATATTAAACGTATCGAACTTAAAGAACAAGGAGTTTCTACCTTAAAGCCTCGTAAAATATGGTTCGACGATTCTGTACAACGTATTAATGTAGACGGTAGAGGGGAGTTGTTAGGAGAGTTTAGAGGAGAAGATCGTTTGTTAATTATTAGCCAGAAAGGGTTTATAAAAACAATAGTACCAGAAATGACGCTGCATTTTAATTCTGATATGATTGTTTTAGAAAAATGGAACCCTAAAAAACCCATTTCGGCTATATATTGGGACGGAGAAAAGGAGCGCTATTATGTAAAGCGTTTTTTAATAGAAAACCCCGATCGAGAAGAAACTTTTATTACAGAGCATCAAAAATCGTTTTTAGAAGTGATTTCTACAGATTATAGACCCATTGCAGAAATTGTATTTAATAAGATTAGAGGAAAAGACCCTCGTCCAAATGAGGAAGTTAATTTAGAAGAGTTTATTGCGGTAAAAGGAATTAAGGCGTTAGGAAATCAATTAACAACTCATAAGGTAAGACAGGTAAATATCCTGGAGTCACTTCCTTATGAAGAGCCAGAGCCCGTTGCCACAGAAGATATAGAAGTTATAGAAGAAGAAAATGTATCTACAGATACGACAGAACCGACAGTAACGAAAGAGTCTGATCCAAACGATATACAGTCAGAGGACGAGGATGGTGATGGAGAGCAGACTTCTTTGTTTTGATTTTTGGTTACCTAAGAATTAATTGTCAAACTATAAATTTATAACAATTGACAGATTTTATTAGGAAATATATAGATGTAAATGACATAGAGGGGGTTATCTTGTATAGCTTTATCATATTGTTTATTAGCTGGTTGTTTTCTTGGGTTTTTAGAAAACTAATGGTTTTATTTTTAAATAAAAATCAAACCATAGCAAGTACGAATGTTACCAGTCTTAAATTTGCCAAGAACTCTATAAAGTTTGTGTTTTTTCTGCTTGCATTTATTGTTATTATAGGTACTGTTCCTTTTTTACGTCGTCAGGCCACACTTATTTTTTCGGGAGCTGGTATTTTGGCGGCTATTATTGGTTTTGCGGCACAAGCTGCAATTTCTAATTTAATTGCAGGAGTATTTATTGTAATTTTTAAACCCTTTAGAATAGGGGATTACATCAAATTAGACAAAGAAAGAGTAGGTATTGTGGTAGATATTACTCTAAGACATACGGTTATTAATACTTTTGAAAATAAACGATTAATTATCCCCAATTCTATTATAAGTACAGAGTCAATACTAAATCATACTATCGAAGAGAGTAGAGTACTAAGTTTTAATAATTTAAAAGTAGGACTAAATGCAGATATCGATTTAGTAAGGAAAATTATTTTGGAAGAAGCAGAAAAATTAGAATATTCTACTGTAGATGATGATAATAATGCTGCAGAGGTAAGAGTAATTGATATTTACGAATCTTATATTCATATTAGGGCGTATGTTTGGATTTCTGAACCCTTTAAAGAGTTTAGGATGAAATGTAAACTAAAAGAAAAAGTACATAAACGTTTTCTTGAGGAAAATGTAGAAATGCCAATCCCAAAACGTAAGGTGGTAACTTCATAGTTAGATTTGTATTATATTTCTAATTATAAAAGAATATTTTATGTGTAATAGGAATAACATATATGTGTGTTATCCAATTGTTGTAAAACATTAAAATGAACCCCAAAAGCATTACACAAATAGAACGATATGGTAATCTAGTTAGTTTCATAGATGAAAATTTCAAAGACGAAATAAAAATCGAAAAAATTGAAGAAATAAGTCATTATTCGTATCGAAACATAAATCGCATTTTTCAATCATTGCATCACGAAACAATTGGTAAATACATTAAAAGAATTCGATTAGAAAAGTCGGCAGAATATTTAAAATATACTAATGAACAAGTCTCTGATATCGCAATAAACGTCGGTTTTTCTGATATAGCTTCTTTTAGTAAGGCGTTTAAGAATAAATTTGATTGTTCGCCTATTGCTTTTAGAAAAAACACTAACAAGATTCATAAACCAATTGAACAAATTAGTGACGAAAACAGAATAAAACCATTACCATTTACCATAGAAACACTTCCTAAATTTGATGTACTCTATTTAGAACACAAAGGCAATACACAAAATTTAAAAGCGATTGAAAAAACTTGGGACACATTTATTGAGTATTGTACGCACAAGCAACTACTCTCAAACGAAAGTATATTTTTTTCGGAAACGATAGATGATGACGAAATTACAGATGATTTTAGATGCAGAACAAATGTGGCTCTAATTCTTAGAAAGCCATTAAGTTTTGCAATAGAAAATCTGTGCCGAACAAAAACACATACAATCCAAAAATACGTCAAATTCATTCATAAAGGTGCGAACGAAGAGTTGAAAAACACCTACAATCGTATCTATGAAAATTGGTTAACCAATGTTTGTTTAGAATTTGCCGACAAGCCAATTTTGGAGTTTTATGTTAATCACCACGAGAAAATCGCCAAAAAAGATTTGATTACAGAAATCTATATCCCCGTAATGTAAATTGTCCAAAACGGACAAACAAACAGTATAAAGCCAGTCTTACTTTTGTAGTATGAAAAATTACAAATTTGACAAGCATTGGTATCTGGGCTTCTTGAGCATTGTTGGTTTTTACAAATTGCCCGAAGTTATAAATTATTTTCAAGGACAAGATTTTGGAAAAACCATCGGATATAGAAAAGAACCACTATTTAAAACTAAAGTAAGATATGACCTTTGGGATAGAATTTTTGACACTCATCAAAGCGAAGAAGACAAAGTAGTTTATGGCTTAACAAAAAATATTAATCCTTATGACTTTGCTTAATTCAATAAATTTCGGCTACACTGCCTTGTTTCTATTATTTTCACAGATCTTATCAGCTCAAAATATACCTGAGTTGGATTTATCTGAATCTGATTTGCAGCAATTGCATATGATTACCTATCAACATACTTTTGGCAAATATTACAATAGCTGGTCAGTGCAATACCGTGAGTTTAAAAAAAACACTGACGAGTTTCAAATACCAATAACCTTAAGTTTTGGTAAAACAAATATGGATAAAAATTTTTTAGAGAATAAAAATATTAAAAATATAGATACTTATTCTTTAGGTATGGGGTTTGATGGCTATGAATATCTAGGGAGTGGGTTTTATTTTAATCTAGGGGTTGGAGTTTCGCCAGGATTGGAAGCAATTGAACGTATTACAGGAGAGAAAAGCACAAATTTTTTGATTGAAGGTAATATTAATACAGGACTGTTATATGTTGCTTTTCCAGATTTTGGACTTGTTATAGGAGGTAAAATAATAGGTAAGCTATCTAATTCTAGGGCACTAAATCGTACTTTAGGTTTTGCTATTGAAGCTGGTATTAATTTTTAAGGTTTATGAATAAATTGTACAACAAAGTATAAAAGCAATAGCGCTTAAGAACAGACTTGAACCATTATTTTTTTAAAATTAAGTATATTTCAAAACTGAAAGACTGATTTGTGTAAAACTCGCTACTGCTCTTATACAAACTGTTGTATGCTATTAAAAAAATTGAAATGTAATTAGCTATGAAAGAAGCAGGTTTTTCTAAAAAAGAATTTAGTCACAAGTTGTTACTAAACTTAAAAAAAGAAAGCGTATTCGATATTGTTACCACTGGTACTGGATTAACATCATGATTTCTTGGAGAAGTAAAATAATATATTGGTAATCAGCAACTTAGTTTAAATAAAATTCCAACAAGAGAAACTAAATATTTATGGAAATGCAAAAATAATTTTGAGCAGGAAGGAGAAATTTTAGAATCTGAAAAAGATGACGTTTTTACCTTTGAAAACAAAAAATCTAGTGACTATCAACACCAGATGGAAGTATTGAAAATAGAACTTACTCAGGCAGTCAAACAATCAATCGATTTTAGGGCAAGTGGTACGAAAGAAGAAATTACTGCTTGTCTTTGTAATTACTTTGCTAATGTGATTCCCAAACAAAAGGGATTTTCAGAAGACGTTCTGAGTCTTTTAGAACTATTTAGACAAGTTACCAAAACATCTTCTTTTCGTATTATATTGGCCGCAGTAGATAACAATATTGTCCTAGGTTTCACTCAGGTACTAATCAACTCAGGATGCTATGTACCTATATAGGTCCAGGTACATTATGATTACCCGATTGTGCAGTCGATAGAAAAGCCTATATGAATGGTAAGTCTAATAAAGATATTGTATTAGACGAAAGTCTAGTACAACAAGTAGCTACTGGTGATGTGGCTATTTTAAAAGGAAGTCTCTATTCTGGATCAACAAATGTCTGTAATAGAGTAGTCTTCATCTAGATATCGATAGTACTTCTTATCATAAACTTCGATAGGTGCATTATACCCCAATTTATCACTTCGCATCATCTGGATATCCAGTTGTACTGTACGTTTACTTACATTAATATCTCTTCCTTCATACTCATACAAAGCATCAGAGCATGCTTCTATTAGATTATCAAGTGTCCATTGCCGATTGTTGTTTTGCAAGCATTTATCGATGGTTTTATAGCGTATAAGTGCATTCTTATTCTGAGCCATATTCAATTTATAAGATAGTATGTTTTGTAAAAATCGTAATTCCTTCTATATTTGCAGCATATAAAAGTAGTTCATTATTTATTGTTACTAGTTAGTAGTCTTTGAATTTATGTTTAATTTAAATACTATGAAAATGAATTGGAAAATTCAAAAGCTACTAAGTGGAGAACGTATAGTTTCTAAAGAACCTGGTAATTCTATGTTACCTATTTTAAAATCCAAACAACCAGTTATCTTACATCCGATAAGTTGGGAAGATTGTGAAAAAGGGGATATTGTATACTGCAAGGTGAGAGGAAATTGTTTTACTCATTTAGTAAAAGGAAAAGATCCTAAAAGAGGTTTATTGATTGGAAACAATCACGGTCGAATAAATGGATGGACAAAAAATGTGTATGGTAAAGTGATTAAAATTTTACCATCAAAGTAGCGCTAATAGCGCTTTTTTTATGCCTTTTTTTCTGATATGACGTAGTATATTTTGCTTTACATTATTATATTGTAACTGTTTTAAATCAACCAAAATGCGCAATTTCTTTAAAAGAAAAACAGAAGAACAGTTACAAGAAATAAATCCCTATATCGTATATATCGATAGTGAATTTCAAAGTGTTGTATTTCAGGAATATATAATAGAATATCTTGAAAAAAATACAAAAAGAGAATATCGTACCTGGGTTGATCAGCATCAGATTTATGTACAGACGGACATTGTAAAAGATGATAAAAAAGGTAGATTAGAATATAACTTATTTCAATTTATTGCTACAGACAATAAAATAACCATACAATATCAACAAATAAAAGAAGATGAACATGCCACATCAAAAGAAGTAAAAGATATTGATCTTTTTGAGACCAAATCCAAACTGGTAGCGCATGTACTAAAATATATTAATGAAAGATTAGATGATAGTTTTTTAGAACTTCATTTGCAGAATAAAATGGAGTTTATTACTTCACTTTCAGCATTAGAAAAAAATTATTTATTAGCGCAAACTAAAAATAATGAAATATACTTGCTCTGCCTTGGGATTACCAACCTAAAAAGTTCTCTTTTTGAAGTTCACAAAAAAAAGCAATACTACTTTGTTTTAACTTCTATGAGAAATTTGATTTTTGAATCTGATGGCAAGTCCTTTTCGATATACGATGTCACTGGAAACTCATTAGATTTTAAAGAAAAAATAGGAAAAGATGAGATTACGGCATCATCATTTTCTTTTGAAACAGAATTATTTAACGATTCCTTATTTGCCTATTACAAGCATTTGTATAATGAAGTAGCAGAAAAAAGAGTAGAACTTTATACTGATTTACTTTTTGATAAATATAATAGTAAAGAGGCACATCTCAATTACATAAAAAAACTGTACGAGCTTAAGACGTCTAAAGATGACAAACTTACAACAACACTAAAATCCATGTTAGTGTTTCAGTTTCCTAAAAAACAATGCGCAAAAGAACTTTTTATATCTCAAGATTTTCTGGATAGTATGTATACCACAAATACTTTTGGAAACACTTTGTTCAATGTATTAAGAAGCTGGAATATTTTACCAGTAGAGCAATATAATTTTCTGCAGTTATTAACCTTTCAAAATAGTAATTTCAAACTACAAAATCTTGATGTTTTCTATGATGCAGCTATTGCCGGAGTACTCAATCAAAAGAATCTTCCAAAAAATGCTCTGCAATATCGTATACAACATCTTACTTATTTAAAAGACACCAAACAATATAAAAAAGCGATACCTTTTTATGAGTATGTATTAGAAAGTCTTGAAGATGACAGTATTTTAGAACTGATTTCGGATGCAAAAACAGATGTATTGAATGGTGAGGATTGCAATCCTTTACGAATTCGATTATTAGAAGAACTATCAGAAATTAAAGTAAGTCTAAAGCAGTCCAATAAAAAGGAGTTATTAGAACTGGCAACATTACAGCCCATGGTTCCAGATCGATTGACTCAGTTAGTTGCAAATGGAGTCGAATCAAAAAAGGCACAAGAAATACTTTCATTACTCATGTCTGATACTTGGAATACTTTTACGACCAATAGCAATGATACTACAATCACGACATATAATAAAAAGACACTTTTTGATCTGGTAGTACCAGATTGTTTTAAAGAAGCCAAAACCTTTACAGATTCTTTTGCTAATCTTATAGCCCAGGTAACACCTCCTGATTATAAACAAGTAACCTCTTTTTCAGAAAAACTATCTGCTACAAATTACCCACAAGCCTATCAGGTTTTAGAAGAACTGGCAGGTCAATTACAAATGGACATGCCCGAATGTTATATAGGTAATGGCGATTTTTCTAGAGGAATTATTGGAGTAGAAGCTACTCCAAATTTTTTAATTCTTGGTAAAGCGCATTTAGAAAAAGATACCCCTTTTTATTTTACAAGAAATGAGTTAAAATGTAATCTTGCGCAAGAATTAACTCATATTCTTTTTGGGCACACAAGACTTACTTCTAAAGATGTTTGGCGTGGAGCAAAGAACAAAGGTATGAGTGCCGCAGGTGTTCTATTGGTTGCACTTCCTATGGTGAGCACCGTGGGTAGTTTTGCTGGTAAATTTATAGATATGACAAATTACACCAAGTTGTTTTCTGGAGTAGATAAGGTCACAAATGTCGTAGGAAAAGGACAAAGTGCAATAGAATATGGCGAAAAAATTACCGATAAATTCACTTCAGAGGATAAAGAAAGTGAATTATTAGCTACTTCACGTTTGATGGAAATATCTGCAGATCGAGTAGGCTTATTGGTTACTAACGACCTTGGTGGTTGTTTGCTTACATTACTAAAAAATGGTAGTGATTTTGAAACTACGTCTAATCTAATCAACAAAAGTGGACTACATACTTACCTTTCTAAACAAAATGAACAAGGAGAATTTGTATATCAGGAGATGATTATTCGTATTAAAACTCTTTTCAATTTTTATCTCAAGCATTGCTAAAAAATGTTGTAATTCTTTTTTTAACTTAACTACGCAAAAATATTGCGTAGATTGATTTAACCTTTGTTTTATAATTCAAAAAGAAATGAGAACAAAGCTTAAACAAATAGAAGAAGACCGTAATGTAAAGATAAATTATGCTTGTGAATCAGGAAGCAGAGCTTGGGGTTTTGCTTCACCAGATAGTGATTATGATGTACGCTTTTTATATACACATTCATTAGAATGGTATTTAACCGTTGCAGAAAAGAGAGATACTATAGATATATTGGATGGAGATTTTGATGCGGTAGGTTGGGAACTACGTAAAAGCCTTAGATTACTTAAAAAATCAAATGTTCCGGCCATAGAACATCTATTTTCACCCATACTATACAAAGGAGATAATGATTTAGTTTATGAATTAAGAAGTATAGCAAAGGATTGCTTTTCGCCAGTTGCCAGTATGTATCATTATTTGAGTATGAGCAAGAAATATGAAGAAAAGCTGTCTGGTTCAACTATAAAACTAAAAAATTTATTCTATGCTTTAAGAACAGCTTTAGCAGGTAAATGGATAGTAGAGCATGAAACCATACCTCCAGTAGTTTTTAGTGAAATGTTGTCTCTAGTATCAATTGATATTGAAGAGGAAATCAAAAATTTGATGACTATAAAATCTGAAAATGATGAAAGTTATTTTCATTCTAGAAATGAAAAAGTTATAAGTTTTGCTTCAGAAACTATAGCAACTAATGAAAAATATGCCAAATCTTTACCATCTGGAAAGCCGGATAGTGAGAGAATAGATAACTTTCTATTTAAGGAAATAACAAGATGAAATGATTCTTTAGCGAATTCTATCTGACCATTAAAAAACAATAAAATAAACTGATGAAAACAATTGAAGAACTTAAAGCTTCAGGATCAATAATATTTGAATGCATTAGTGGAAGCCGAGCGTATGGTTTGGCTACTGCTAATTCGGATACCGATATAAGAGGTGTTTTTATATTGCCAAAAAAACAATTCTACTCATTAGAATATGTGGGACAAATAAATAACGAAACTAACGATATTGTGTACTATGAGCTTAGAAAATTTATAGAACTACTATCCAAAAATAACCCTAATATTCTTGAACTATTAAATGTTCCCGAAGATTGCGTACTATATAAAGACCCTATTTTTGATCAAATCAAAATAGAATATTTTCTGTCTAAATTGTGTAAAAATACTTTTGCAAATTATGCATATACACAAATCAAAAAAGCAAGAGGGTTAAATAAAAAGATTGTAAATCCGGTGGAAAAAGACAGGAGGTCTGTTTTGGATTTTTGTTATGTCAGAACCGAAAAACAATCTCTAGCACTTAAAAAGTTTCTTGAAGTCAAAAAGCTTGAAGCACGGAATTGTGGATTGGTAAAGATCCCTCATATGAAAGATTGTTATAATCTATTTTATGAGGAAGATAAAGAATATCAAGGTATAGCTCGAGAAAATGCCAACGAGGTATGTTTAAGTTCTGTTCCAAAAGAAGAAGTACCTATAGCTTTACTTTACTTTAATGTTGATGGGTATTCATCATATTGTAAAAAGTATAAGGAATATTGGACTTGGGTTGAAAAAAGAAATGAAGAACGATATAAAAACAATGTTGAACATGGGAAGAATTATGATACCAAAAATATGATGCACACTTTTCGATTACTGCATATGGCTGAAGAAATTGCTAAAGAAGAGTTGGTAAATGTTATAAGAATAGATCGAGATTACTTATTAAAAATCAAAAATGGAAATTTTGAATATGATGACCTTGTTAATGAAGCAGAAAAAATCAAAGAAGAATTAGAAGTTTTTTATGATCAATCTGATTTAATCGACAGTCCGAATCTAAATGTAATTAATCAATTATTGGTTATTATAAGGAAAGAATTTTATAAGAAATTTTAATCCACGCAAAAAGATTACGTAGTTAAGCTAAATATTTGTACAAGAATTAAAAAAATAACATTGGTTTAGTAATTGCTCTGTCGAACGAGGAGTCGGCAGAGCTTCAGAAAAAGTAGTATGAGTAAAGAAATAAATATAACGGGAAAAACACTAATCGATTTAGGTTTCAAGTCAGGAAAATGGTTTCCAGAGGCCATCGATCATATTAATACAAATCAATTAGAAGGAAAAGCGATGCATGCATATCTGGCACAATTTAAATCGCCACCAATTATCGATTTACATAAAGAGGCCGTTTCTTTTGCAATCAACATCAAAGCCGAAAATGAGTTAGAAGAAACAAATGTGAAATCTGTAGTAGCATCTATGAATACATTGATGAAAACTCCAACCTTGGTGAACGGAGCGATTATGCCCGATGCCTGCCCTACAGGTCCTAATGGGACTATACCTGTGGGAGGGGTGGCAGTTGCCAAAAATGCAATTCACCCAGGGATGCATAGCGCAGATATTTGTTGCTCTGTAATGCTAACAGATTTTGGTAAAATGAATCCTAAAAAAGTGTTGGATGCTGCTCATCAAAACACGCATTTTGGTCCTGGAGGAAGAGATAGAAATACACAGTATAGATTTCCAGAGGAATTATTAAAAGACTTTGAAGGCAATTATATGCTCAATAATAAAAAGATGATCCAGGCAGCAAGATCACATCTAGGAACTCAAGGAGATGGAAATCATTTTTTGTTTGTTGGTAAATCCAAGAAAACAGGAAATACTATGATGATTACTCATCATGGATCCAGAGGTCCCGGAGCAAACTTATATACTAAGGGGATGAAAATTGCTGAACGTTTTAGAAAAGAATTATCACCAGAAACATTGAAACAAAATGCATGGATTCCTTTTGATACAGAAGAAGGACAAATATATTGGGAAGCGTTACAAATCATAAGAAAATGGACTAAACTGAATCACGAAGTAATCCATAATGCAACATTAGAAGCTTTGCAAATTAAAGCTCAAAATCGTTTTTGGAACGAGCATAATTTTGTGTTTAAGGATAAAGATCTGTTCTACCATGCCAAAGGAGCAACTCCATTAGATCCTAAGTTTATGCCAGATATTACAGGACCGAGATTGATCCCTTTAAATATGTCTGAACCTGTATTGATTGTTAACGGAGAAACTACAACAAATAATCTGGGCTTTGCACCACATGGAGCAGGGCGTAATATGAGTAGAACACAACATAGAAGAACTAAAGAGGGTCGCACCAATGAAGAAGTATTTCATGAAGAAACACAAGGATTAGATATACGCTTTTTTTCTAATGAAATCGATGTTACCGAATTACCAAGTGCATATAAAAATGCAGAAACCGTAAGAAACCAAATGGATGAGTTTGGTCTAGGAAATGTGATAGATGAAGTAGTGCCTTATGGTTGTATTATGGCTGGAGACTGGCAAAAGAATGCCCCATGGCGAAGAAAGAGAAGAAGAAAGTAATGGGAAATTTGGATAATATTGGATAATTATGTCATATTTGCAATATAATTAAGAACCAAAAAAATAAGTTTAATACCTATGATGTTATTTAGTTTACATAAAAAGGACGCTGAAAAGCTGTTTTTAAATCAAGAATATAGGTAGAAAAACTATAATAAGATATAAAAAGCAAGAGCGTCCATAAAATTGGACGCTTTTTTTATGATCTTTTTTCAGAAATCTACTTATATCAAATCAAATGTCATTTGAAAGATAAATTTCAGAACTACAGTTGATTACAAAAAAAACGATATCCGTTAAAACAACGGACGGGGGGTTCTATTACCCTAATTGATGTATAATACATTGGTATTCAGCAAATTAATTTGTTTTTTTTGTTGTGTAATTGAAAAATAGGTATCATATTTGCACCGCAATACAACAATTGCTAACCCGAGTGTCACATTAAGTTTATCGAAGTGTGGTCAAAGGCAAAAAGAAAATTAATAACCTATAAAACCGAAGTACAATGACTTTAATAAAGCTACATACTACTCCTCCAAAAAGACAAGGTCTTATTATGAGTATGCTTCGGGACTTCACCGATAAATAATCTTTCATTAGATATATAAAGAAGCCCGAAGCCCAAAAAGTTTCGGATTTTCTGTTTTCATATGATAAGCGGTCATACTAAGCTTATCAGATTGATATTGAAGATTTCAAAGACGAAATTCATCATTTATAACTTTATTATTTGCGTTAAGGATTAAGACGTCATCCTTTTCTAAAGCTTTTAAGAGTTTGAGAAAAGATACAGCCAAAAGCCTAGCCTTTTGAAACACTAGTAGAAAAAGGGAGCGCCCTATTTTTAAATATCATGGGAAAGAAACTAAGCGGAAAAGACTTGATCAAATTAGGCTTTCCGAAAAACAATAGTATTAATGTGACTTTGGGTCATATTAATCGATATCATAAACGAATTAAAAAAGAACAAATATTAATAGAAGCCAAAAAAGTGTTACTCAACCCCGAAGCATATCAAGGTGATGGTATTTGGGGAAAGATTGCCGAGAGCCTATTAAATCCTGTCGAAGTAAAAAGACATGCTTTAAAAACTGTTCGGTCTCCTTTTCAAATTTATGGAGAGAATGAAATTGATGATCAGGCTAAGTATCAGTTGTTTGATGCTTTAAAATTACCGGTTACAACCAAAGGAGCATTAATGCCAGATGCGCATACTGGGTATGGATTGCCTATAGGGGGAGTTCTAGCTACCAAAAATGCTGTAATCCCTTATGGAGTAGGAGTAGATATCGGTTGTAGAATGTGTCTTACGATATATCCGATAGCCGTTTCTTATCTAAAAGGAAAGAAGCATCAACTAGAGAATATACTTTCAGAACATACCAAGTTCGGAATGTATGAGACTCATAAAGTAAAACATGATCACCAAATCTTTGAACGAGATGAGTTTCATACGATTCCATTTGTAAAAAGATTAAAAGACAAAGCATACAAACAATTGGGAACCTCTGGAGGAGGGAATCATTTTGTAGAATTTGGAATTGTATCTATTACAGAAACCGATAATGAATGGAGTTTGCCAATAGGGGAGTATTTAGGGCTCTTATCACATAGTGGGTCCAGAGGGTTAGGTGCCAATATTGCAAAGCACTATACGTATTTGGCGACAAAACAATGTCCATTGCCAAAACATGTACAACAACTGGCATGGTTGGATTTGAATACACATGATGGTCAGGAGTATTGGTTAGCAATGAACCTAGCTGGTGATTATGCAAAAGCATGCCATGATGATATTCATGCCCGAATTTCAAAGCTATTGGGATCAAAACCAGTAGCGAAAATTGAAAACCATCACAATTTTGCATGGAAACAAGAAGTGAACGGAGAGGAATGTATTGTGCATAGAAAAGGAGCAACTCCTGCTGCCAGAGGCGAATTGGGCATAATTCCAGGATCAATGACTGCACCAGGTTTTATTGTGAGAGGGTTAGGTAATGAAGGAAGTTTACAATCTGCATCCCATGGGGCAGGACGTTTACTTTCAAGAAGAAAATGTAAAGAAACTTTAACAAGAAGTGAGGTCAAAAAGCAACTTAAAGCGAATGATGTTTCACTAATTGGAGGAGGAATTGATGAAGCACCTATGGCATACAAAGATATCAATACAGTTATGGCAAATCAAAAGGAATTGGTAGAGGTATTGGGAACATTTACTCCCAAAATTGTTCGAATGGACAAGTAAATTAAAGATTAATAAAATGAAGACAAATAGATTTAGATCAACTATTAAATGGCTGGATTATTTCAAGGATATAATTAATGTTCATTGTCCTAATTGTAATAAGAAAGCTCAGTTGCTTAGAAAATTTGATGATCAAATAATTTATCGTGATAGTTATGAATTTCAATGCAATAACTGTTATGTTGAAATAAAGGAAATTGAAAAATTTATCTATAACGTAAATAGAAACTGTCCGTTTTGCCCAGAAGTTATTCATTATAAATCAACACCTACTGTTAAAATCAAAAAAGAAGTAGAGGTAATTTGTAAGGGCTGCAAGGAAAAGATTAGATATATTCCAAAAGTTGAGTCGGTATATGATTGGATGCAAAAAGGGGAAAATGTTGAATTCCTCTATTGGTTTATTGAAGAATTTAGAGGAAATATATTTTGGGCATTAAATGATAAACACCTAGAATACCTTGAAAATTTTGTTTTTGCAAAATTAAGACAACGTACCATAGAACCTTACGGAATGATGCTAATAGATAAACTTCCACAATTTATAAAAGACAAGAAAAATAGAGGTGAATTATTGAAATTAATCTCGAAAATGAAGGAAAAATGAAGAATCAAAAAACATTACAAATAACAGCGGGTAGAGGCCCAACAGAATGTTGTTGGGTTGTTGCCAAGGTTCTTAAATATTTTTTAGCAGAAGTACAAAATGCAGGGTTTGATTATTCTATTATTCAAAGAATACCGGGCCCAGAAAATGGAACGGTGCAATCGGTAACAGTTCAATTAAAAGGAAAGGAATTGGAAACTTTCACTAATTGTTGGATAGGTACCATACAATGGATCGGAACATCAACTTTTCGTAAATATCATAAGCGAAAAAATTGGTTTATAGGAATCTACGAATTAGAAACTTTTAAATTAAAAGCGATATCAGAAAAAGAGATCATTTTTCAAACAATGCGAAGTTCTGGTCCTGGCGGTCAAAATGTAAACAAAGTGAATTCTGCAGTAAGAGCAATTCATAAACCTACAGGAACTATGGTTGTAGTAATGGATAATAGATCTCAGCATCAAAACAAAAAGATTGCTATAGAGCGATTAAAAGAAAAAGCGCTGGAAAGTGAATTAAACAAACTTAAACAATCAATAACCGACCAATGGGAAAATAATTTGAGTGTACAACGAGGAAATCCTATTAAAATATTTAAAGGCACCGACTTTAAAAAAGTAAAAAAAGTAAAAACTTTCAAAAACAAGCGAAATCAATTAAAACAGGATTTGCAAAACGAGTTAAAAAATAAAAATGAGCAATCTATTAGATAAATATTTATTTCAGGCATTGGATGCATACCCATATAATTTAGAAGAAACTGTGGAGTCTTTACATTATGCTTTGTCATATGATGAAAATAATGCTATTGCCTTAGGCCTAATGGGACAGGTTTATGCAGAGCAACTTAAAAATTTTGAAATAGCAAAAGAATACTTTCAACAAGCGCTAGCACAAGACATGTATGCTGTAGATGTATATCCTAAGTATGTCAATGTTTTGTTATGGAACGAGGACTATAGTGAAGCAGAAAAGTTAGTTGACTTTGCATTGACATTAAAAGGAACAGATAAAGCGGTATTGTATCTTAAGAAAGCTGTTCTTTTTGAACACAAAAAAAAATATAAAAAAGCTTTAAAGTTCATAAAACGAGCTAAAGAAAATACGTATAACAATCATTTTATTAATGAATTGAAAGAAGAGAAATCCAGGATTAAGGGTAAAATGCCTGATAAAAAGAAATCAAGGAATAAAACTTCTAAAAAATCTAAGAAGAAATAAGTAATACCATTTATATTTTGAATTTACTGGAAAAGAAAATTAAGATTTTTTTGTTTCAGTGAAGAAGAAAAATCAAGCATAGCAGGGCTACGGTTTATTTTTAATATGAAACTGAGGTAAAAAAAGAACATTTTATTCCGGTAGATTTAAAGTGTAAATGGTATAAAACATTCTATAGGGTTATAATTGTTTAGGAACAGCGGTATTTCTAATGATCAAATTTCCTTATTAGAATGTATATAAATTAGTTAGTAATTCTAAATATAATTTGGATTTTAGTTATAAAACTAATGATATTTGTATAACAAAATGATACAAAAAAGAATACATACCGCATCAAAACCACTGCTTTGTCAGTGTGATTATCGATGGATGAAGAAATTATCCATTATAAACGGGACGTTGTGTAGCTATTTTTAAGCATTTTTATGAAGTGATTTAAAACAAAAACTAGATATAACCTAAAGCGTCCAAGAAATTGGACGCTTTTTTTTATAATTTTTTATCAAAATGTATAAAAGTTAATTAGGACATAAAAATTAATAATTGGAAAGTAAGCATCAGGGAGACAGACGATTGCCAAAAAATCCAAAATCTGTTGAAAAACGGACAGGAATCTCTATACCCTAACTTAAGATGTAATTAACTGATAATCAATAAAATAAATCAAAAAAATATTTGCAGATTAAAAAAATGTTTTCATCTTTGCATAGCAATCGAAACATAAAAAGATAAATAAGATTACCTTATAATAATTAATACAAAACAATAAAAATGATACCGATTTATTCACAACATATGCTAAGCCGTCTCTTTACCAAACAAAGAGTGTATTGTTCTGATGTGAACATAAAAGGTGTCTGTTTTATAGAAAAGATGATTATAAGAATATAGCTTATAAAACCATCGATATATAAGAAGGCGCCCGAACAAGGCGCCTTTTTTTATGGATATAGTTCATTGACATATTGAAAACCAAACACAAGAATCAATTCAGAATTTTGAATTCTGAATTAAAAAAGACAAGGTGGCTGAAAGGTGAAGGTTACGGTTTGCAAAACCGTTTTTTGCAGGTTCGAATCCTGTCCTTGTCTCTTTTTGGGAGTTCGCCAGAGTTGGAGAGCTGGGGCAGACTGTAAATCTGTTGCCGAAAGGCTGAATAGGTTCGATTCCTATACCTCCCACAATTTTAATTAGCAAAGTACCGTAGCACAAAAAGCTAGTACAGCCAACTGTCTCTTGGATGTTCATCCCGCTTTGGCGGGATCGGTACAATAAATACCAACAAATAGGAATATAGTTCAAATGGATAGAACATTGAGATGTGAGTTCAAGTCTTGCTATTCCTGCAATTTTAAAACAAATGTTTAACTAATTTATTGAAGTACTATGGAAACACAGTTTACTATTACCAAAGTAAAAAAGAAAAGCTTGAAGGGTATGATTACTAGAGTGTTATCAAAATGGGCTTCAAACTATATCGAATCGATGAGCAAAGCTTTGTACCCTTCTGATTATGGAGGGGTAAAAAGTAAAAATGATATACATCGAATTTTTTATAAATAATTAATCATATTACGCAAAAACATGCGTAGTATGATTTCACCTTTGTAGTGTAAGTCAACTACCTCGGAGCAAGTTCACGAGGCATCCAGAGGAAAAACAGTTTTTACATTTCGAGGCAAGCCTCTGAGAATTAAACTCCACAATGTGGATTAAAACAAACCCAATTTTTGGGAGAGATTAGGGTTTGGAACAGTGCCCTGCTACCAATGGGTAAGGGAGAAATGTAAGGTAGCAGGGTATAAATAATAATTAAGATGATAAAAAGAAAAGAGTTTATTGTAATTGTAGAAAGAAACAATCAAGATATTCTCTATAATTGGATTGATAAATATCGTCATCTATTGGTATTTATTTCTGAAAACAAAGGATGTGGATGCTGTGTCGATATTTTTGAAATAGAAGGGGAAGCAGAAATAGTAAAAACTTTTCCAAATGAAATACTTTAAATAAAAAAAACTGGTCTTCACCAGAACGACAATATCAAGTAAGTCTTGTTGTGTGTTTCTGTATAACACCATTGTATGAGGTATTACAACGTTTGTATTATCACTTCATATTCAACTTGACTTGAAGGTTTGACTATCACCAAAAATAGTCGTGATTCTATAGGTCACGGGTTCGAATCCCGTCTTTAGCATAAAGTAAATCTTTATGGCTATTGTAGCTCAGTTTGGTTAGAGTAATAGATTGTTTCCTGTGGGTTCGAGTCCCACTATCCTATGGATATGGCGAAATTGGTAGACGCACTAGATTTAGGCTCTAGCGAAACAGGCACTGAAAATGCCTCTTTTACAAAGCTTGGTTATCTTTTAAAACTAGCCATGGTAGGTCATGCTATTAAATATGACAAAAACTGTGATGGCAGATCAGTTGTTATGGCATATTTGCTATACCGACAGTCTCGAATGTACCTTGAAATATGGGTAGCGCTATGATTAGCAATAACTACTTTTTAGAATTCAGGTTTTAGAAGTATATCATTATATGAAGATGCTATACGCTTTTATCTCATTTCTTAAAACTAGTTATGGATAGCATAGCAAACCAATAGTTCCGTACAGGAAAGATGATTTGTCTTCACCGTTTTTTTAAAGAACTAAAATTACGTGAGGGATAGCAGTCCTTCGACAAACTTAGGACAGGCATATCCTTTTATAGATGGTAGCCTGAGGTTCTCGAAGGCACTAAGGTTAAAAGATGCAGCGAATAGCCCGACTTCTTTGAAGTGTAAACGAAAAAGAGGCCACGTCCAAAATATACTTTGAGACAGTACCATACCCGTAGTTCTGGATTGAAGTAGGCAAAGTCTCCGTTACAGAAATTGTCATCTAACTAAATGTTTAATTAAAAAAGTAAAAAGAACAAATGAAAAGAGTAAGAATTAATGCGGGAAAAGTAGGTTTGGTTTTCAAAAAAGGAGATTACAATCGTGTAATTACCAAAGGAATCCATTGGTTAGGATTTAATGAAAAGGTAATACAGCATGATCTTACCAAGCCATTTGCAACACCAGTAGCACTAGAAATCTTACTACAAGACAAAGAGTTAGAAGCCATGTTACACGTGATTGAAGTAAAGGATAATGAGGTTGTTTTGGTGTATGAAAACGGAAATTTTAAAAGCGTATTTGGCTCAGGTCGTTATACACTTTGGAATAGCTTAAAAGATTACAAATTCACCCGTGTGGATTTAACCAAAATCTATATCACCGAAAAAATTGATAAAACCCTGTTTAGTAACTACGCATTGACCAAGTATATCAGAGCTTTTGAAGTAGCTGCGTATGAAAAAGCAGTATTGATTGTAGACGATGTGTATACAAAAACTTTGGAAAGCGGGACCTATCGTTTTTGGCGAAATGATACCTCGATAAAGATTGCCAAAGCAGATCTACGTCAATTACAATTAGAAATTGCGGGCCAAGAACTATTAACTAAAGATAAAGCGGGAGTACGTATTAACTTCTATACACAGTATAAAGTTATTGATATAGAAAAGGCTTTATTGGATAATAAGGACTATGAAAAGCAATTGTATATCGCTATGCAGTTAGTCTTGAGAATTTTCGTAGGAAACTACACATTAGATGAGCTATTAGAGCATAAAGAAAGTATTGCGAGTTCGGTACTTGAAAATGTTAAAAATCAATCTACAAAACTAGGTGTACGAGTATTGAATTGTGGTATTAGAGATATTATTTTACCAGGGGATATGAAAGAAATCATGAACCAAGTACTGGTAGCGCAAAAGAAAGCTCAGGCTAATAGTATCACTCGTCGTGAAGAGACAGCCTATACCCGTAGTTTGCTAAATACAGCTAAACTTATGGAAGAGAACGAAATGCTTTACAAACTTAAAGAAATGGAGTATGTAGAGAAAATTGCCGATAAGATTGGTGAGATTAGTGTCTCTGGTGACGGTGGTATGATCAAACAATTAAAAGACATATTCTCTGTGAATAGGTAGGTGTACATTAGAATGCATCAGTTTTTATGACTGGTGCATTTTTATTGAAGCATAATATATACGAATTGACTATATATTAAACTCCAAATTCATAATTTTGTATATATGATAAGCCAAAAAATTAAAGTAGCAGTAGATGCAGTTGTCTTTGGATATAAGGACAAATCACTTAATGTATTATTAATCAAAAGGGATATAGCTCCTTTTAAAGATTCCTGGGCATTACCTGGTGGATTGGTTTTGGAAAATGAAAGCTTGGAACAAGCTGTAGAACGAGAATTAAAAGAAGAGACCAATGTGACTGTTGATTATATGGAACAGTTATACTCTTTTGGAGAACCTAATAGAGACCCAAGAAATAGAGTCATTAGTGTAAGTTATTTTGCACTAGTAAAACCAGAACATCACCATATTAAAGCAGATACAGATGCAAATGATGTGGCTTGGTTTGATATTCAAAAACTTCCAGATCTTGCATTTGATCATAAGACAATCTTAGAAAAAGCAAAACAAAGACTACGTAATAAATTAACGTATGAACCAATAGGTTTTGATCTTCTGGATGATAAGTTTTTGTTTTCTGAGCTCGAAAAACTCTATATGACTATTCTTGAAAAAGAAATAGATAGAAGAAATTTCAGAAAAAAAATTCTTAGTTTTGATATCCTTGAGGAGTTGGATGAAAAAGTATCCGAAGGTAGGGGAAGGCCTGCTAATCTATTCAAATTCAATAAAAAACAATACTTCAAACATCAAAAGGATGGCTTTCTTTTTGATATTAAATAGTAAACTTTAACAAACCTGGTTAGAGGTTGTATATTAATATATTGTAATTTTTACGCAAAATATTTGGTAGTGTGATTCTTGAAACCTAAATTTGCGTAAAAATAACACAATAATGCAGTATTTACATTTAGATCCGTTTTTTACTCCATATGATAAGTCAATTGATTTTGAAGCTTTTGTTTTTAATGGAGGAGAACCTCATATTAAAATAAAAGAGCAGCATATCGAAGACTCAGTAACTATTACACATCGTATAAAGTCCTTCAATGACTTAGGCTTATTGTTGATTGCGACTGATGCTTTACGTAGAATGGATGTAAAGGTTATCAATGCTTTTATCCCATATTTTCCCGCGGCAAGACAAGATAGGTTGATGGTTTCGGGAGAATCTTTAAGTGTAAAAGTCTATGCAGACATTATTAATGCTCAAAACTATAATAGAGTAACTGTTTTTGACCCACATTCTGAAGTTACTCCAGCATTATTGAATAATGTAAAGGTGATTCAGAATTATGAGTTTGTGCAACAATGTTTGCAAACTTTAAATGAAGAAATAGTATTAGTTGCACCAGACGGAGGAGCTTTGAAGAAGATTTACAAAGTATCAGAATTTTTAGGTGGAGTAGAAGTAATTGAATGTTCTAAGAGAAGAGACGTTAAAACAGGGCAATTATCTGGTTTTAGAGTATACGAAGAAGATTTAAAAGGCAAACATTGTGTAATTGTAGACGATATATGTGATGGCGGAGGAACTTTTTTAGGTTTAGCTGAAGCTTTAAAGAAAAAAAATGCTGGCAAATTAAGTTTAGTTATTAGCCATGGGATTTTTAGTAACGGAATAGAGAAGTTATCAGAAGCATTTAATCATGTTTTTACAACCAACTCTTTTAGAGATATAAATGATGAAAGAATAACCCAAATAGAAGTAAGGTGAGTACAATTATTAAAGCTCCGGAAAGTTTAGTTTTTGATCATAGAACAAGTGTTTTTCTGGCGGGTAGTATAGCAGGGGGTACTGCGCAAAATTGGCAAGATAGGATTATAGAAAGTTTATCTAATGAAGAGGTTGTCCTAGTGAACCCCAGAAGGAATAGCTGGGATAAAAGTTGGAAACAAGATATTGATTCTCCACAGTTTAATGAACAAGTAAATTGGGAGTTAGAAGCATTAGAGAGATCAGATATCATTGTTATGTACTTTGATGTATCTACAAAGTCTCCAATATCATTATTAGAATTAGGCTTATTTGCCAAGAGCCAAAAACTAATTGTTTGTTGTCCAGATGGTTTTTGGAGAAAAGGAAATGTAGATATTGTTTGTGAACGGTATAGGATAGAGCAAGTAGAAGAATTAGAGGATTTAGTAAATGAAATTAGAAAGAAAATAAAATGAGAACAGTTTTAGATCAGATAAAAGGAGGAATATTTGGGTTAGTTGTTGGCGACGCATTGGGCGTTCCTTATGAGTTTTTAGATCGAAACCAAATGGATAAAAAACCTGCTAGAGATATGATTGGTTATGGGACACATAATCAACCCGAAGGAACTTGGTCTGATGATAGCTCATTAACTTTTTGTTTAATGGATAGTCTTTGCAATGGATATAATCTTAATGATATAGCTTCAAAATTTGCAGATTGGTTTTACAATAACTTATGGACTCCAAGAGGATATGTATTTGATATTGGTATTACTACCAAAGATGCGATATATCAGTTTAAAAGAGGTATGACCCCGGATTTGTGTGGAGGATTAGATGAATATTCTAATGGTAATGGTTCCTTAATGAGAATTTTACCTTTGGTATATTATCTAAAGGATGAAATGGATATAAATATAAGATACGATGTTATTAAAAGAGTATCCTCTATTACACATGGTCATTTAAGATCTGTCTTTTCATGTTTTATTTATGTTGAATATGTGTTACAATTATTAAAGGGAAAAGATAAATCTGATGCTTATTTAACCATTAAGAAACCAATTTTAGATTTTACCGTTCAACATAAATTTAATCCAAAAGAGATTCAGCTTTTTGGAAGAATTTTAGAAGAAGATATTGCTAAACAAGATCGATTTAACATAAAAGGAACCGGATATGTGTTAAGATCATTAGAAGCCTCTTTTTGGTGTTTATTAAACTCAGATTCCTATTCTGAAACTGTACTTAAAGCTATAAATTTAGGAGAGGATACAGATACTACTGCTGCAATTTCTGGAGGTTTGGCAGGATTATATTTTGGTTACCAGGATATTCCAGAAAACTGGAAACAACAATTAGTTCGATTTGAAGATATAGCAGTATTAATCGAGCGATTTAAGAATAGTTTACAATGAAATATTCATTACAACATACACAAGAACAATTTAATAAAGGGAAAAGTATAAAGTATCTTTTTTTCTGGGGCCATACTCCTAATAAAGATGGAAGTATTGGTAAAAATTGTTTCAGCCAATGGTGGAAATCTGCTTTTGAAGTTGAAGGTATACTTTATAAAACTGCAGAACATTGGATGATGGCAGAAAAAGCAAGAATCTTCGACGATAATGAGGTTTTTGAGCAAATAATTGCATGTAACCATCTCATGGAAGCAAAACAATTCGGTAGAAAAGTAAAAAACTTTGATCCAGTGATATGGGACCAACACAAGTATGAAATTGTTAAACAAGGCAACTTACATAAATTTTCTCAACATCAAGATTTAAAGGAGTTCTTGTTAAATACTAAGAAAAGAGTTTTGGTAGAAGCTAGTCCAAGAGATCGAATCTGGGGAATAGGAATGAGCCAGGATAATGAAAAAGCACAAAACCCAAACTTGTGGAGAGGACAGAATCTATTAGGTTTTGTTTTAATGGAGGTGAGGGATGAATTAAAATGAAAGAAATCAAATATTTAAAAGGAGATGCTACAGTTCCTCAGACTAAAGGAATAAAGATTATCGTTCATGTATGTAATAATCTTGGTGGTTGGGGAAAAGGTTTTGTCTTAGCCATATCCAAAAGGTGGCCGCAACCTGAAAAATCTTATAGAGAGTGGCATCGAAACCGAGCAAAGAACAACTTTGAACTGGGAGCAACTCAATTGATTCAGGTTACAGATTATATTTATGTTGGTAACATGATTGCACAGCAAGGAATGAAAATGGGTAGCAATGGAGTTCCTATTCGTTATGAAGCTGTTAGAAGGTGTTTAAAAAATATAGCTATCGAGGCTAAAAAGCTTGAAGCAAGTATACATATGCCTAGAATTGGTTGTGGATTAGCTGGTGGAAAATGGGATAAGATAGAACCTATTATTAAAGAAACACTAATGCAAAAAGACCTAGATGTCTTTGTATACGATTTTGAATAAAAAATGAACCTAAAAGTAATTCAAGCCGATATTACAACTATAGAAGTAGATGCTATTGTCAATGCAGCAAATTCATCTTTGTTAGGAGGAAGTGGAGTAGACGGTGTTATTCATCGTAAAGGAGGTGCTTCAATTTTAGAAGGCTGTAGAGCTATTGTTGCAAAACAAGGAAAGTGTAAAGTTGGAGAAGCTATAATTACAACCGCTGGTAATTTACCCAGTCAATTCGTAATACATACCGTTGGCCCTGTTTGGAATCATGGAGGTATAGAAAAGGAACAATTGCTAGCAAGGTGTTATAAAAACTCTTTAGAGATTGCTATAGAAAATGAAATTAAAACAATAGCATTCCCCAATATTAGTACAGGAATTTATAGATTTCCAAAAGAATTGGCGGCCAAAATTGCTATACAAACGGTGAGAAGTTTTATAGATGCTAAGCTAATAAACTACAAGAAATAATATTTGTTTGTTTTGATAAAGAGAACTATAACATCTATCACAAATTATTAAAAGAAAAATGAAACAAGCCATAACATGACTTTAGATAAACAGCAACATGATTATTGGCGGTTCCATGTGTCTTCTAAAACAATTAAATAAACAGATGAAAACAAATTATAAAAGCATAAGTAAATTTTTAAGCCTTGTTCTAAGGCATAACCCTGATAAAATAGGATTGCAATTAGATAAAAATGGTTGGGCGAATGTTCAGGAACTAATTTCAAAATCAAAAAAGTATCAACCTAATTTGGAAATTAACTTGTTAAGAGAAATAGTGGCTACAAATGATAAAAAGCGATTCGCTTTTAATGAAGATTATACTAGTATACGAGCTAATCAAGGACATTCTATAGAAATAGATTTGGGGTATAGCCCTAAGGAGCCTCCCGAGTTTTTATATCATGGTACCGTTGTAAAATTCATAGATGCCATAAAAGAAAAGGGATTGCTTAAAATGAGTAGGCATCATGTGCATCTTAGCGAAGAAATAGAAACTGCCATTAAAGTTGGAGCAAGAAGAGGAAAACCTATAATTCTTAAGGTTAAATCAGGAGATATGCATACCAATGGTATTCAGTTCTTTCAGTCTGATAATAAAGTATGGTTAACAGATCATGTTTTACCAGAATATATTGAGTTTAAATGATATCTAAAAAGGACAGATTCTTAGGAGCTATTTATTTGGGAGCCATAGGGGATGCCAAGGGAAGTGGATATGAGAATCTTGCAATGCCTGATGATAACGTCTATTACCCTTTTGGAAAACCTAAAAAAGAAGAACCAAAATGGATTATAACGGATGATACCCAATTAACTATAGCTACTTGTCAAGCTATCTATGAAGATAAAGACCTTAATCCAAATATATTAACCAAATATTTTGTTACACTGTTTTCAAGTGGAAAAATACGTGGGTTAGGAGGCTCTACTTTAAAGGCATTACAAGAACTACAAGTAGGGGGACACTGGAGTCAAGTTGGGAGAAGAGGAGAATATGCTGCAGGAAATGGAGCTGCTATGAGAGTTGCTCCACTTGCTTTTTTTGATCATATTACAAGAGAAAGAATCGAAGAAATCTGTTCTATAACACACAAAAATATAGAGGCTTATGTTGGAGCACTTTCTATCATAATGGCTATAAAATATATTATTCAAGGTGATTGGAGTGTCGGCATAAGTCTTATGAAATTAATAATAAAAGACTTACCAGATTCCAGAGTAAGAGATAGAATTATAGAGTTAAATGACCTTCCGGATACTATTACTATATCCGAAGTAACTAGTAAATATGGAAACGATGGATATGTTGTTAATTCTGTCCCATTAGCAATCTTTGCAGCAAATAAAATTAAAGAAAAGCTTATTAATTCTATTTTTGATGAGTTACTACAAAGTGGAGGAGATACAGATACAAACTGTTCTATGACAGGTCATATTGTAGGATCTTATATAGGTATTGATAATATACCTAAAAACTTATTAGATCAGTTAAGATCATTAGAAGAGTACCCGTGGATTAGAACGAATGTAGAAAAGCTAGGAAATAAATTGTAAATCATGAGAACACTAGTTATAGGAGATATGCATGGGGGATATAAAGCTTTACTTCAAGTATTAGAAAGAGCTAATGTAATGCCAGAAGACACACTAATTTTCTTAGGAGATTATGTAGATGGGTGGAGTGAGTCATCCGAAACTATAGAAAAATTGATAGAGCTCTCACTATCCAATAAATGTATCTTCATAAGAGGAAACCATGACCTTTGGTGTGGGTTATGGTTGAACAAGGGAGCTACAAACCCGGTTTGGTTGGCACATGGAGGGCAGGAAACCATAGATAGTTATATAAAATCGAGATTTTTAACAAAAGATACTCATAAAGACTTTTTCAATGATCTAAAAGATTATTACATCGATAATAAAAATAGATTGTTTGTACATGCCGGGTTTACATCAATGCATGGAGTTGGTAGAGAAGAATATGAGTCCAATTACTATTGGGATCGTACACTATGGGAAGCAGCTCTCCTTGCCGAAAAAGTATATAAAGAAGACTTAAAAAATAACCTCCCAAAAAGATTCGTACATTATTCAGAGATTTATATAGGTCATACTCCAACTACAAATTATAATCAAATTACTCCTATGAAAGCTTATAAGCTTTGGAATATGGATACCGGTGCGGGTTTCAAAGGTAAGTTAACTATTATGGATATTGATACTAAGGAATTTTGGCAGAGTGATCCATTACCTTCATTATATCCCACCGAAAAAGGTAGAAACTAATAGTATTGAATGCTTAATTCTTATCTATAGAATTCTCGAATTATTCTATGAAGTATACCTGAAAACAGTGAGGTAGATAGAAATAAATATTTGTAATTTAGTTTTTTGGAAAACTAATGTAATCGGTTAAAATTTTATAAAAGCATGAACCTACTTTCTAGTAATATATTTCTATGTAAAGTTTTAGTATGCTTTATTATGGGGATTTTCAATTATAATTTTATGCAGGCACAAGAAAATAATACAACAATAACAGATAATTCATATATAATAAATGAATCTCCAAAAGATTTTTACACTGGGATTTATAAAGATGATAAACCATATAATGGTTATTTTAAAAAGGAAAATGTAGAATTTTTTACTGTGGATTATTATGAAAAAGGAATAAAGAAATATAATTACTCTTCAGATGTTTTACAAATGCTTACTAATAATTTTGATGATCACAATCGATTAAAATTAAATATTAAATCAATCTATAAAGATGATTATATATTTAGTGGAGTAAAATATAATTATTCCAAAAATAAGATTATTGGTGAGCAATTTGATAATGGTCAATATAAAGGTTTTTATATAGATTTTTTTGGGGTACACTATTACAATAGAATCACTGTTGTACTAAACCAAGAAGAATTCGAAATTGAATCCCTACAAGATAAAGATGCTGTTATTAAGGTATTTTTAAAAAATAATTTAATTACTGCAGAGCTTCAGCAGATGGATACGGTTTTGGTTCGAGCACAAAATGTTAGTCATAATGAATCGGTATTTCCTTCTAATAGTACCATAAGATTGTATAAAGAAAATGAGATATTTAAAGGATCTTCATACCAAGTTCTAGATGAATCAAATTATTCATTATATGAAGAACACCAAGAGTTGTTTAATATTTTTAGTAAACTGGATATATACAGTGTAAATACCACTTTAGAAGTTTTTACTAAATTTTTAAAGGACAATAAAGAAGAACCGGAGGTTACTAAAAATCAAATACAACCTGTTAGCTTTATATTATTGGGATATCTTATTACAAACGATAATGGATATCCTAAAGAAGGGATACGTTTTTTCGAAAATTTGGGTAATGGTTATTATGTAAGTATTGAAGAGGGTAAAATTAGCGAAAAGAAAAAAGTACAAATCAAAGAGTTTCAGAATATAATTAAGAGTTATTTGGAAGAAAAGTATGATAGGTAATATTGAAGTGAAGGTGGTCACATTAGAAACATAAATCTCCTATTATTTGTGCATGTTGTAAAATTGAATTATTTTTGTGTATAAATAACGCAAAATAATATTGTATGAACCCATTATTGCTAACAGACGGATACAAATTAGGCCACAAAGAACAATACCCAGAAGGTACAACATTAGTATACTCTAACTGGACACCAAGAAAGAGCAGAGTAGAAGGAGTAGATAGCGTAGTGTTTTTTGGACTTCAATACTTCGTTAAAGAGTATTTAATTAAGCGATTTAATCAAGATTTCTTTAATCAACCTAAACAAACAGTAGTTTCAGAATACAAAAAATATGTTGACAATTATTTGGGGGTAGATTATGATATTACACATATAGAAGCTTTACACGACTTAGGATATTTACCGATAGAAATAAAAGCGTTACCAGAAGGAACCGAAGTACCCATAAGAGTACCTATGTTTACTTTGGTTAATACCAAACCAGAATTCTTTTGGTTGACAAATTATCTGGAAACATTATTATCTACTATCATTTGGCAACCCTGTACTTCTGCTACTATCGCCAAACAATATAGAAAAATACTCTCACAATATGCTTTAGAAACAGATCAAAACAACCTAGAATTTGTGAACTGGCAAGGACATGACTTTTCTATGAGAGGAATGTCTGGAACCGAATCTTCTATATTAAGCGGAATGGGGCATGCGTTGGCTTTTTCTGGTAGTGATACACTTCCGGTGGCTAAAGCTTATGAAACATATTATAATGCAGATGTAACCAAAGAATTGGTTATTGGTAGTGTCAATGCTACAGAACACAGTGTAATGTGTGCAGGTAGTAAAGATGATGAAATAGGGACTTTTAGAAGGTTATTAGAAACGTATCCTACAGGAATATTATCGGTGGTGTCTGATACATGGGATTTATGGAAAGTGTTAACAGAATATTTACCCATATTAAAAGAAGAAATATTACAGCGTGAAGGTAAGCTGGTAATTAGACCTGACTCTGGAGATCCGGTAGATATCATATGTGGATGTGAACATGAAAACCTCACAATAGCAAAAGGAGTAATTGAACTTCTTTGGGATGAGTTTGGAGGAACGGTAAATAGCCAGGGGTATAAGGTTTTGAACCCCAAAATAGGTGCTATTTACGGAGATAGTATTACTATCGAAAGAGCTACACAAATCTGTGAGCGTTTAAAGCAAAAAGGGTTTGCCTCTACAAATATTGTATTAGGTATAGGAAGCTTTACCTATCAATACAATACAAGAGATACTTTTGGATTTGCTATGAAAGCTACTTACGTAGAAATTAAAGGTGAGGGTCGTGAGATTTTTAAAGACCCAATAACCGACGATGGGACAAAGAAATCTGCAAAAGGTTTAATCCAATTATTCAATGAAAATGAGCAAATCAATTTTAAAGATCAAGTTTCTAAAGAAGAAGAAAGTAAGGGACTTTTGCAAACGATTTTTGTAGATGGTAAATTGATTGTTGATGATAATTTAAATCAAATCAGAAAACGATTACTTAGTTAAAAGTCAAACTTAAAGTGAATATTATTATCAAGCATATTGAAATTATTGAGCGAGTAGATCAATTGATTCGATTGCAAGCAACAGGTTCGCTGGAATATTTTGCTTCGCGATTAGGAATTTCTAGAACCAAATTGTATCGAGTAATTGGAGTCATGAAAAAACTTAATGCACCGATTAAGTATGATCATAATTTAGAAAGTTTTGTTTATGCTAATTCGGTTGTATTTGTTTTTGGATTTTATAATGAAAATAGTAAAGCCAAGGTTTTATAATTATTGTATAAAAAACTATCTCAATTTTGTTGTTTTATTTTGTAATTCGCTATCGAATATAATTTAAGTTTAATTATTAAAGCAGTAAATTCGCCCAATAAATTTTGGATTTGAATTTTGAAAAAAATAATTTTTATTTTACTTCTGGCATTAGTTGATTATAACGTCAATGCGCAAATAGTAAACGTAGAATCTATTCGTAAAGTAAGTGATACTTCTCGTTGGTCTGGTTATGCGAATTTATCATTTGACCTAACCAAGAACAAAAACAGAATTTTCAATTTTAAAAATAAAGTTCACATACAATATTTGTACGAAAAAAACTTAGTACTTGTAGTAAACGATATCAATTTTAAAGAGAGTAATAATAGTAAATTGGTAAGCAAAGGGACACAGCATATACGATATAATTATAGGTTTAGTAATCGTTTTGCACTTGAAGCATTTGCTCAAAGCCAATATGATGAAATTTCTGCCATAGAGTTTAGAGGTTTATTAGGTACAGGAGTTCGTTTTAAAGTTTCAAAATCTGATGATTATAATTTTTTTATGGGAATATTGTCCATGTTCGAATATGAAAGAATTAATAATAACCTAGAAGATGTAATTCATCGAGATTTTCGCAATAGCACCTACGTATCCTTCAGTTTATTTCCTAAAAACGATATTGCCATTGTTAGTACCACGTACTACCAACCGCTCTATAGAGATTTTGAAGATTATAGGTTGTCTAATGATACCTCGGTGGTCATAAATATATTCAAGAATCTAGCTTTTAATTTAGGGTTTACTTATCTCTATGATGCAATGCCTGCTCTAGAAGTTCCTAAAGAACAATACAAAATAACGAATGGATTAACCTATTCTTTTAACTAAGAAATAGATGTACAGGAGTAAAAAGTTAGAATTATTTGATATTAATGATATATAACGATACAATCGGAAACAAGATATTACAATAAAATTGATTGATCTTTATAGAATTTTGGTTGATTTACTAATCACAGTATAAACATCTTATCAATACCCTACGATCTAAGATTTATCAAATGTATGGCGTTGTTCTTCTGTAGAGGATGCCTTTAATAATTGATGAAAAGTTTTAATATTATTAAAGTTACGGGTAATTTCTCCGGAAACAGCAATTCCAGAAATACCCGTTTCTAATATGTTTGTAACATCTTCTATAGTAATGCCTCCAATACCGATAATTGGTGTTTTGGTTTGCAAAGAGGCCATAATTGCAGTATAACCATGTACACCTAAAACCGGACTTAGATTATCTTTGGTAGTTGTGAATCTAAAGGGGCCTAAGCCAATATAATCGATTTCTTTAGCGATTAATGCTTCGCAATCTTCCAAAGTATTTGCCGTTCCCCCAATAATTTGCCAGGTATATAAATATTTTCTAGCGATAGTAGGGCAGGAGTCCGTTTTTCCTAAATGTACTCCATCTGCTTTGATCTCTTTTGCTATTTTATAATGATCATTAATAATTAGCCTGGTTTGAAAATGAGCAGTAATTTCTCTAGCCTCTTTGGCTAACTTTAAGATTTTCTTTTCTGAAATATCTTTTAAACGTAATTGCACTAATTCTGAACCAGATGTACACGCTTTTTGGATATTTTCTATATGTTCTTTTGGAGAACTTCCTTGAGAGATATAATGCAGTTTAGGTATTATCACGTTCTATTAATTTATTATAGATTATAAATCCAGTAATATCTATATATTAATTGTTTTAGAGTATTCCATAAAATAAGACTTAAAGCGTTCTAATTTTGGATGCATTTTTTCTGAATATAGTATAAACTGACATTTTTTAATACTTTGTGTAATCGAAATAAGAGCAGTATATGTTAGATTATGGATTAGAAACTCTGCATCGTCTATACTGAATATCTTTAATTCAGAGATGCTTACTCCATTTAATAAAAACAATTTATTCATTGATTTGGGCGTAGAAATAAATATATCTATACCCATAAAAATTTCTGATTTTTGAACATCGACATGAAGTTGTTCATACCCTACATATACTCGTAACGAAGTATGTCTTGTATACGATAAAAAAGCATCGTATAACTCCATAGCTCTTTCCTTATTTTCTACTAAAACTACGGCCCTTGGAGCATTTCCTATTGCCTCACATTTTAGTTTTTGTAAGGTTGTAAGTATGAGTGTAGTTGTTTTACCACTATCTTTTGCAGCTGTGCAATAAATATTAGCACCACTTTTTATTACAGGAATACTCTTGCTCTGAAAAGGAGTAGGTGTCGTTATTTCTTTGTACTCTAGCTTCTCTTGTATATGAGGGTGTAACTTTTTAAAAGGCATAATGATTAAGGAGATGATTACTTAGCGCACGATTTATACTAATGTCCAAATATACCACCTAGAAATGGAATATGTAGAGAATAGAGTATTTGATTTTTTATGCGAAATTTTTATTCGCAAATTGTATATAATATAAGAAGAGAAAGAAAAGGTGAAATCTCAATATTCTCTTTTTTATACATCGGTAAATCACTCTAAATATAGTAGTCAAAACACTTATGACAAATGGGGGCAAAACCTATTGTGTTGAAGTAATACATAGTCTAATTTAGTCACTCAATCTGGATACGAATATCTAGATGCAACTTCAAATAGTAACCAAAATACTGTATTAGATGAATTATTTAAAAAAGTTTTTTCCAGGCATAGCGAGTGTTCAAACTATAACCAGAATAGGAGGAAGTCTTACTTTTTCTATCTGTTTTACAGAACTATTTTTCAAATTTGGAAGTTTTACTTTAGAATGTTTAGCATTTCTAATGGTATGGTTTTTTACCAATAGACTCATTGAATTTCTAACGATGAAAAAGAAATGAGATGAAAACAATAACAATTAAACAATAGGGTTACCCATTTAGTTCGCAATGGTTTTTACTTGTTTGATAGTAACAGGCTGATGCATTACACATCGCTCTACTATTTTATCGAGTATTGATACTCTGTGATTTCTTCGGTTAAATC
>NZ_JBFMKP010000012.1:0-142797 GCF_040786235.1 Aquimarina discodermiae | reverse complement strand
AACAGTTTTTATACTTTATTATTATAGAGTACTACAACAAAACTCTCTTGATAAAAAATGAGAATACTCTTCTTATACAATCAGAAATACAGTTCATACAATCAGAAATACAGTTCATACAAATGTCAAT
Organism: Aquimarina discodermiae; assembly: GCF_040786235.1. NCBI lineage: Bacteria > Pseudomonadati > Bacteroidota > Flavobacteriia > Flavobacteriales > Flavobacteriaceae > Aquimarina > Aquimarina discodermiae. Next base: position 142,667 of record NZ_JBFMKP010000012.1, on the reverse strand, counting down.
ATTTTTTTTGAGGTAAATATTAAATTTACATACTTTTTAATGAATATAATAATTTTAAAACCTAGAAAAAATGAAGATTAAAAACCAATTCCTTTCGTTAATTGTATTGTCTTTACTTGTATTCTTTACCAGCTGTAATAAGGATGAAGTGGTAGATCAAGAACCTAAACCCCAAGCTGAAGTAATTTCAAAAGGATCCAGTCTCGTTAATGATAGAAGATATGACAAATTTATTGATGCATATAATGATGTTATAGCCAGGTACGAGGAAATTAAAAACACTCCTGCAGAGTTAAAAGATAATCTTTCAGCTACTATTATGATAGAAAACAAAACTCCATTTGATCTGGTAGTGTCAAAAATAGCTGGTGGTGATCCCGTTTTCAGAAATACTGGTGGTGCTATTGCTCCATTTAGCAATGGTATTTATGAAGATGAAAATGGGAACAAAATCATTTTCAAAGCCGGTACAACTATAGCTATTTTGGTTCGTGAAGGGAGTAGATCATTAAAAGCAGCAATAAGTTTCGAAACACAAAATTCTGATCCTAATGTAGATAAAGTACATTGGAACATAGGATACGATTTAACTAATTTTGACAGAACCTCTACCCCTTTCAACAGAAATTCTGCTATTGTTCATCAATCGCTAGACCTAGCGGGACACGAATTATATCCCACTCATTCATCTTTAAACGATTCTCGTCTTTATATAAATTCAGACAACCTTCTTAGATGTGAAGCTTTTGTTGGTAGACAAACAGAAAAACTTGGTTACCTAAGATTTACTCTTTCACTCGAGCAGATTTAGAAATAAAAAAAATATTTGATTTTTATTGGTGACCTATAGCTAAGCAAAGCTTCTTTGCTAACCATTAAATGAATTTCTTTAAAACTTTTACAGTAAAGTTATTTATAGATCAAGTTAGTTGTTTATACATATTCAGAAAATGCAAAACCCCATGTTGTCATGGGGTTTTTTAAATACTCTAACTTGTGTAGTTTGTAAGACACATACTTACTCAAATTCACATGCTATATAAATAAATCAATACCACTTACTAGCAACATCCCCCACCATCATAATGATAGGTAGATTCGCTAATAAAAATATCATCTCTACCCAAATCGGCTAGTGCTCCTGCGGTTTTATCACAAACTGCAATAGGTTGATTCTTTAATAACACATGCCCTTTTTTATCGTCAAAATAATCTTCATCACCAAAATAAATAGCTGCTTTACCTGTAAATACGCAAGGCCCATCCTCTGGCATTGGATCTTTGATAGCAGCAACTTCTATAGATTCGATATAAATCAACTCATCGGTAGCATAATTCTTTGGATCCAAAATACGATAAGGCTTTCTCGCCCGTATTTCTATGGTTCCAAAACCAACATCGGTCAATGCTTTTACATAGTCAGCAATTGGCAAACTACCACTCAAACACAAAGCTCTAAGTCGTTCATCATTACGCAATGTATCATTCATAGGTTGCTCGCATGTTGGGTCACTCATTACCAACCGCCCATGAGGTTTTAATACCCTATACATTTCTTCAATGGCTTTGCGAAGGTCTTCTTCTTTAAATATATTAAACAAACAATTTTGAGCAGCTACATCGATGCTATTGTCTTCTACCGGTAAATTAAGTGCATCTCCATATCGAAGGTCTACAAATTCACTTTTAAACCAATCGTTTTGTTTTTCGGCTTCCAAAAAATTCTTACGAGAAGCTTCGAGCATTTCGTTAACAACATCAACACCTATCACTCCGTTTTTTTGACGAGAAAAATAGGAGAATTGCAATAACTCCATTCCACCACCAACACCTACATATAAAACCTTGGGGTTATTAGTTAAATCTCTAGCATTTACCGTACTACCACATCCATAATTCATTTCCTGCATTATTTTCGGAATAGAAAGTCCTGGTAATTCCCAGATTGGATTGGTAGTACAACATAACCCAACATCTGGAGTTAATGCTGCTTCTTTATATACATCGTGCGTGGTTTCTAAATAGCTCATACATTATTTTTTGTTCTTCATATTGCCCTTATGGCACATCTATTATTTCGGGTTGTAAATATTTCTGTCGTACAACGACTCTAAAACTTTCGCTAGTTTTTATAATATTTTTATTAATTCTTTAAAAAGTGTGATCATTTCGGGTTCTGCTTTTTCTGCCATGGCAATTATTTCACCAATATCCACGGGTTTTAGATTATCTGGGTCACATTCGTCTGTTAATACAGATACTGCGGCAACTGGTAAATCCAAATGGTTTGCTACTATAATCTCTGGCACCGTACTCATCCCTACAGCGTCTGCACCAATAATCCCAAGATAACGGTATTCTGCACGAGTCTCTAACTGCGGACCCACTACAGAAGCATAAACCCCTTTATGTAAATTTATATTATTGTCTTTGGCTATCGTTATTAACTTTTTATTGATCTCCAGATCATAAGGGGCGCTCATATCTGTAAAACGACTCCCTAATTTTTCTACTCCTTTAAAAGCCAAAGGAGATCCTCCCTGTAAATTGATGTGATCATCTATGAGCATCAATTCTCCTTTTTTAAAGTTAAGATTAACAGCACCTGATGCATTAGAAACCAGCAACGTTTTTATACCTAATTTATGCATGATTCTTACTGGATATGTTACATCCTGTAATGAATACCCTTCATAAAGGTGGAACCTTCCTTGCATTACTACAACTTTTTTCCCTTCGAGTATACCATATATTAGTTTTCCTTTATGAAATTCTACAGTTGCAGTAGGAAAATTTGGTATATGATTATAGCTTACTTCTTTAATAATTTCTATTTCATCAATCAATTGTCCTAAACCAGTACCAAGAATAATTCCTATCTCTGGTTTTTCGAACCCTTTTTCTTGAAGGAACTCTGTTGTTTCCTCTATATATTTAATCATACTTTTCTATTATTTTTTATACTATACAAAAGGTACTTTTGGTATTTTATCAATCCTAACCTATTTCAAAAATTTCTGAAAAACCTCTACATCTTTAATATCTTCATAATAATCTATATCATTACGCTTATCAAGCATTTTTACGTTTGCAGTATCAATATCCTTAAGTGTATCCTGCAATACGGTTTCGGTTCCCCAGTTTTTGTTTCTAAAAACGTGTGAATTTAAGGATTTCATTCCAAATAAATAATATCCTCCATCTACGGCAGGTCCAATAACATAATCATGTGTCTGCAATACAGAAAATGCTTTCTCAATATCTTTCTGATCTAAGTCATACATATCACTACCGATAATTATAACATTTTGATACTCATTTTCGAACCCTTGGGCAAAAGCATATTCCATACGTACTCCTAAATCTTCTCCTTGCTGTTTTCTTTTGGTATATACATCTTGATCCCAAATGTCATTATCTCGTATTTTTACCGAATAATGAACTTCTTTATCAACCGTTAAGCCTTTGGTTATCTTAACCGTATGTGCTAACAAAAATTTATAAATCTCTAGTGCAGTATGATCTCCTACTTTTGCTGCTAACCGAGTTTTACACTTACCCAATTCTGGATTTCTGGTAAAAATCAATAATAAGTTTTTTTCTTTCAATGCGAATATATTTTTTCCCCTTTAAGTAACCATTTCCCCCATTCTTTTGAGAAAGCATGTACTTTTTCTGTTGTCTTACCGATGGTATCGACCACAGGATAATTGTTGTTTTTCCACTCAAAAATACCTCCATACAAATTATATACATTGGTATATCCTGCTTTTTTTAATTTTTCTGAAATATCTTCTGAGCGGATTCCCAAACTACAATATACCACAATGCAAGAGTCCTTTGGTATTCCTAATTTTTTAAAGGTTTTCATTTTAAAATAGTCATACCCTATATGAATTGCATTTTTTATATGGCTTACTTCGTATTCTTCTTTTTCTCTGGCATCCAACACTACCGACTTAGTTTGTAATTTACTAAACTTATCTACAAACATATAAGGGATTTTTCCTTCGTTATATGCATCAAGCAATTGCTCTAAGGAATTTTGAGCATTTCCATAGTAGGTCATGAAGAAAAAAAAGCAGTAAAGTAATCTTTTCATTTTTTGATACTAGAAAGGTTTTTAAAAACGTAGTTATTTTTTTAATTTTTCCTGAAATATAAACTACTCATAAAAAACAGTCATTTCGTCAAGGTCTTTTCTTTTTAAATCAGGTACATAGGCTGGAAGTTTAGGATAACCTACCGGAAGTAACAAGAAAGCTCTTTCATTACTTGGCCTATTAAGAGTTTTGGCCAAAAAATTCATTGGGCTTGGTGTATGTGTTAATGTAACTAACCCTGCATTGTGTATAGCAGAAATCAACATCCCACATGCAATCCCAATAGACTCATTGACATAATAATTGTTGTGTTTTTCACCATCTTCTCCAAACTCGTATACTTTTTTAAAAGCAATAATAAGCCAGGGAGCTATCTCCAAAAAAGGCTTATGCATATCTGTAGCCAATGGTTTAAGGTCATTTTTCCATCGATCGCTCATTCTATTTTCGTAACTTTCTTTTTCTTCTATTTCTGCTTCTTTACGAATTTGAGATTTTAACACTGGGTTGGATACCGCGCAAAACGTCCACGGTTGTTTATGAGCTCCTGATGGAGCTGTAGAAGCACTTTTAATTAAATTCTGAATAACTTCTTTTGGTAAATCTTTGTCTGAAAAATCTCGTACCGACCTTCTTTTATCTAACCACTGATGAAATAATTCGCTCTTTTTTATTAATTCATTCTCAGATACAATGTCTGATTTATAAGCTACATGCTTATGACCATTAATAATTATATGATCTGGTGATCCCATATATTGGTAATTTTATAGTATCAATCGTATTGCCTTTATTATGTCATTTACCTAGTATTCTCTCTTCATAAAATCCATAAAACACTCACAATGTACGTATTGATTATTTCTAAATATTTAAAAAAGTAGCAGCTATTGTACTTTATGATTAATTAAAATACAACAAATCGAAAAAACTACCAAAATCAATTCTATTTTGATTATGCTACTGTCCCTTGGCAACTACTTCCTGCTCCCGCAGTACACCCATAACAATGTTGTGATATAACGATGTTTCTGTTCTGAAGTAATTCTTCATTATACTCGCTAATATGCTTTACTTTACTAGCCACTTTAAGACCCAACATTTGGTTAAAATCACAATCATACAACCATCCATCCCAACTTACAGAAATGGTATTGGTACACATCACGTTAGCCACAGCAGATGGGTTGTATGCTTCTACCAACGCATACATATAGTCTTCATAATTTTCTGAAGCTATTAAATAATCCAGAAATCTACTAATTGGTAAATTGGTAATCGCAAAAAGATTATGAAATTGTATAGTAAAATCTTCTAGTAACGCTTTTTTAAAATCTTTCTCCATCGATGCCTGATCTCCCGGAAGAAATGCTCCCGATGGATTATAGACCAGGTCTAATCTAAGATCACTATCTGGCATACCATATCCTCTATCATTAAGTTCCTGAAGCGCTTTTATAGAAGCATCAAAAACACCATCACCTCTTTGCTTATCTGTTTTTCCTCTAGTCCAGTGCGGCATAGAAGAAACTACGTGTACATTGTGTTTTTTAAAAAAATCAGGTAGGTCATAGTATTTTTTATTAGCTCTTATAATGGTAAGATTACTACGTACGATAAAATCTTTAATCCCTGCCTTACTTGCTTCTTCTACAAACCATCTAAAGTTAGGGTTCATTTCTGGTGCCCCCCCTGTTAAATCCAGTGTATGGGCTCCTGTTTTCTTAATAACCTCTAAACACTGCTGCATAGTCTCTTTGGTCATGATTTCTTTACGATCAGGGCCGGCATCTACATGACAATGTTCACATACTTGATTACACATATACCCTACATTGATCTGTAATATCTCTAGAGATTTAGGTCGCAAAGGATTGCATCCTATTTCTGCAATTTTATCGGCAAACTTAGGTAGTTCTCCAGAAGCAAAAATTCCGTTATTTAGAATTTCTAACTGTCTGTTTGCATCTGCCAACTGATCATTACGTTTATGTAAAGATTGTGTTTTTTTTATTTTTGACATTTTCTTTTTTAGATTATATATTCTATTCGAAAAGAATCTGATATGTATTCAACTTGCAAGTACGCTCTTCTGATAACATCACTTACATAGATAACTTTTCGTACTTATTCATCATCTGCACACCGTGTACCAATGTTGCTCCGCTTTCTATAGCAGCACCTGCATGTACCGCTTCCATCATTTCTTCTTTGGTAATTCCTCGTTGCAATCCATCTTTTGTATAAGCATCAATGCAATAAGGGCATTTTACAACATGAGAAACTGCTAGTGCAATTAATGATTTTTCTCTGGCAGTTAATGCGCCTTCTTCAAAAACTTTACCATAGTAATCAAAGAATTTTGTACCTAGTTCTTCATTCCACTCTGTAATTTTTCCAAATTTTCTTAAGTCGGCAGGATCATAATATGTTTTTGACATTGGTTGTTTTATTAAAAGATTATAGGTATAAAGTTATATGTCGTAAATATGTTATTAAACTTTCAATACATATCTACTGTTTTTTTTAAAGAATTGGTAAGATAAAAAACCCAAACTAAATACAAATTATTTTTTTCCTAAAAATGGGTATATTATAGGTATTTACTGCTATCAATGTCGGTAATAGGTTAATAAAAAAGCTTACATTAGACGTGGAATACTATACCATTACCCCGTATTGGGCCCTAAAATTTAGATTATGAGGAGAAAAGTTACACTTAAACAGCTCGCAAAAGAATTAAACCTTTCGATTTCTACAGTATCTAAGTCATTAAAAAATGATCCTGAGATTAGTGAGAAAACGATTAACCGAGTGCATGAGTTAGCCAACTTTTATAATTACAAACCCAATGCGTTGGCGGTAAGTTTAAAAAGTAATAAAACAAAAACAATAGGAGTCATTTTACCAGAGATCCTTAATCATTTTTTTGCAAAAGCTTTATATGGTATCGAGCAGGAAGCTTCTAAAAGAGGATACAAAATACTTACATGTATCACCAATGAGTCGTATCAAAAGGAGATCGAATATGTAGAAATGTTAAACTATAGTAGTGTAGACGGTTTTATTGTTGCATTAAGTCAGGAAACACAAGTAGTTAATAAATTAGATCATTTTAAGGCTCTGGAAAGAGATAGGGTTCCTATGGTCATGTTTGATCGAGTAAGTAATGAGATTGATTGTGACAAGGTAATTGTAGACGATAAAATTGCCTCTAAAAATGCAGTGCAGTATTTGGTCAACTCTGGATGCAAGAGAATAGCCACCATTACTACATTAAGTAATGAGGTGAGTGTTGCCGGTTTACGTTTAGAAGGAGTAGAAGAAGTAGCAAGTATGTACAATGACGTTACCTTGACCGATTTGCGCATAAAAGATTCAAACACTATAGAGAATGAAATCGAGCAGTTTCTTAAAAACAATACTATTGATGCTGTACTAGGCCTAGATGAAACCGCTGCAGCTGTAACTATAAATATGTCTCATAAACTGGGGTACAAAATCCCTGAAGACATCTCTGTTATTGGTTTTACAGATGGTTTATTATCAAAACATTCCTATCCAAAACTTACCACGGTTTCTCAACACGCAGAGGATTTGGGAGCAAAGGCAACTCAAATACTAATGGATCGATTAGAAAATACGTCTGACAGTTATAAAGCTTCTACCAAAATTGTAAAAACATCTTTGATTGTTCGAGATTCTACTCATAAAGAGCTGATTTCAAGCCTTCCTGATTAAAAATAAATTGTTTTTCTGATTCGTATTGAATATCAGAATTCTTGGGGGTCACAATGGTAAGAACCATCTCTTCAACGACATAACTTAATGCTTTATATTGTCCAAAATTACTAAAAGTAGCAACAAAGCCTTTTTCTGTTTTTTTTACCTCATCGATCTCAAAAACACTTAATGGAGTCATTAATCCTGTTTTGATACATTTTGCCATTGCTTCTTTTATAGTCCAAAATAAGGTAGTCCCGATACTAAGTTGATCTTTACAAAAGGTAGTAGTAAGTATAGTTGTTTCTGACTGGGTTAATTGATCAATGATCATATCTGTATTTTTCGAATTGATTGCTTCTATATCAATCCCAAGGGGGTGATCTTCGCTATAACAAATACCCACCGCGTACGCATCGGTATGAGCTATTCCAACAGCAAGTTGCTCCTTACCTTCATGCACAACTATAGGTTGGTCAAAAACACCAGATCTTATTTCTATCAATGTTTTATCTTTTACAGCTAGCATCTCACAAATTGCCTCTTTGGCAGCATATCTACCCAATAAAAAACTTAATCGACGCTCTGTATACAAATAGCTTTTGGCTTTATCTGATTCCTTACCACTCAAAAAATACGGCATAGCTGCTTCGAGATCTGTTATTGTACTTGTTACACCAACAACACAAGCTGTATGCTTTCCTTCTTTCCTTGTAAAAGTTATAGCTTCTTTAAAAATTTGCATGAGAAATCGTCGTTTAACAGAAGAATATATTCGTTATATCCAAAAGTACCAATATCCTACAAGAAAAAGAGAAATCACAACACAAACTATTTCTCTTTCTTCTTAAAGTCTTGCAAACCAAAAGCTAATCACCACTCTCAAATACATGAAAAACAGTCGTATAACACAATATTTCAACTTAGATGAAATATGTTGAAATATGAATGAACTCTTAAAATCATTAATCTTGTACCAGAAAATTAATCACAATAACAAATATTGTTTTGTGAATACTAAAGAAGCATAAAATCATTCAAGTTAATTTATTATGGCTTTAAAAAAAGACATACAACTATTAATACACCAGATCATTCATAAAGAATGGTATGCCAGCTACTCTTTTTTAGCTGTTGCAGAGTGGTTCGAAACTACTCCTTGTAAAGGGTTTTCTAAGTTATTACAAAAAAAGGCTGAACGTGAGAAAAAACAAGCCATTCAATTTTCTAACTATTTAAAACAACGAATAGGAAACATTGATCAGGTATCTGTAAAAAATCCAAAAAAAGAGTTTACATCTTCTTTAGAAGCTTTTGAATATATCATGAATCAGAAAGAAGATATTACAAAATGTGAACGACAGCTTTATGCATTAGCATCCAGAGAAAAAGATTATAAAACGATAGAATTTCTTTTAAAGATTGTACAGGAAGCTATTTACAAAAAGAAAAATACACCTGTTAACTCTACTGACAATGTAATATTTACATAACAACCTGAAAGAAAATCGATTATAAAATAAAAAACAACGAGTGTAAATGGTATTACTTACAAATTATGTTCAGGAAAAAGAAAGATAGCAGAACTTTCTTTTAAAAAAGGGAAGAGTTTTTTTTGGGGTAAAACTCTTTCCTGCTCCTGAAATATTCATTACAATTTTATTACCCACCATTACTTATCATAACGCCAGATATATCGTCATATATTCTGTTTATTCAGGAGATCATTCTCTTATCACCTATTTAACCCGGATTATGCATCTTCTATATAATTCGGGGTTAATAGCTAAATCAATATAAACCGGTATTAAATTAGCTACACCATTTCTTAAAATGGTTTGACTAAAAGCCTAAAATGCTAAGATAATCAGGAATAAGCTGTACATAAACCTTAGGCTCTATAGCCCCATCTTTGTCTATGTTTATTTTAAAATGGCTAAGTCCCCTCTTGTATGTAGCTCCATTACTTTTTATTTTTTGAGGACGTAAGACATCCATAATAGCTGCTACTCTTTGCGTTGTGCATAAACCAGATTTTTGCAAAATAGATAAGAAGGCTTCACAATATTGGGATCCATTTTTTAAGTGAAACTCTACCCCAATTGTAGGCAACCAATCTTTATTATATTCGACCGCAACACTAATATAGGCCGTCTGATTCATGTATATAAGCTGTGTTGCTAATACCTCTTTATTTCCTGGCCAGTTAATCCTATTTAAAAAGGTAAATAATGACTTAGAATCAAACCCTCTTATATACATCCTGGTGGTTTTGGTTTTTCCTCGCGAATGCATTACCCCCAGGTGCTCTATATACTGTCCCTCTTCTAACGCCTCTAAACATTCTTTCAAGAGGTCATCTTCTTGTTCGTTTTTTGAAGATAAGCTTAGTACCGAAACAAAATAACAAATCTCATCGAACGTTATAAATTGCTGTTTAGGGCTAACAAATAAACTAGGGATTTGGTCATTTTGAGTACCGTTAAGATCTGCTTCTATCCAAAAGCTTTTTATTTGTTGGTTATCCTTACTGAGTTTAAAACAGTCACCTAACCAATCAACTACTTCTTTTTGGTTTGGTTTTTTTGCATATTCTTCTTGCAAAAAAAGTAAATCATTTTTCTCGGCAAAAGCCATTGCAAGATCTACCTGATCGTTGTCCTCTTTTATTCGAAATTCGAAAACATAAGACAAATGTTGTCTGGGGTAAAAACTCGCTAGTTGCTCTTCTAATCGATTTGCTGCCAAAAAAGATACCATACACTTTTCCCCAACAGGAAAAATGTATGGCACTATAGTATGGTGTATTGGTTCTACCAAGTTCTTGGTTCTACAAGATTATCAAATAATGTTTCTAATTCTTGCTCATTTACAGGGTAGCTAGATGCTTCTATCAAAGTATCTACTAATCTCTGACTCATTTTTTGCTCTAATTGATTTTGAACATTTTCGATAGTTTCTACAAACTGCGAATAGTACTTTCTAGAGTTTTCTTCTGATGACCTTAATAAAGTTGCCAATCTTGTAAACGGGCTTTTTGGATCGCTCTTAATGATGTTTATAAAGTTAATAAAAGCGGCCTGATCATCTGTACTCCACTCGTATCCCCATATTAAATTGGTAGTTGATCTTCCGATTACTTTATTTACTGCCCACCAGTTTGGATCTAAGTTTCTAATGTCAGAAAAAATTGCAGAAGTCATTGTTTTTGCTGCTTCTGGTAACTGCATACGATCATAGATCAAATCTGTAATCTTATTTTGGTATTCCTGAATACCATTATCATCTTGTTTTTTTACGGCTTCTGCCAATTGTACTTCAAAACCTTTCATTGTTGTTTTGGTATTATCTGTGTTATCAGATAATATTTTCATAAATCTTAAAAGGTCTCTGTTAATTTGCTCGTTAGTTGGTGTTGCCGTCGATGCGGTTTTAAGTGTTTCTGTTTCCATTCTTTTTACGTTTATTTAGTTAATGTTAATAAGATGCATTCTTGAGGGGTGTGAAATAAGTTGGTGTTGGTAATATGAGATACAATCTCTTTAGAAAAGCCCATTACATTAATCAATACTTCTGATAATTCGGTTTCGTTTAGTTCTCTCTTCTCTATGCTTATGGCAGTTTTTACAAAAAAAGTATTTCCTATGATAGCAGAAACTCCATTTTCATCATTTTTTCTAATGTACACACAATCATTAAACAAACTATTCTCTATACTAATATCGTAGTGTTCTTTAAGTTGGTCAAGGCCAATTCCGTTTTTCATAATAGCACAAGGCATAAAATCTTTTTTGCTAACATGTTCGAACAAAACTTTTACGGTATCAGACTCTTCTGATAGTTGAATCGTATGTATAGGATGTTCTAGCTCTGCTCCCGAAATATCTATCGGTTTTTCATTAAGGATAGAAGTGTCAACGACAAACTCTTTGCCTTCATCTACAGAAACGATGAGGCTTCCGTGATTTACAACTCCCATATCTCCCATAGACCCTCCTACTACATAGACATCGAATCCCATGTATTTCAGTAATTGAAACATCGCATTTGTGGTAGTCCAGCATGTACCGCCTACCCCATACTCTAGCCAGATTTTAAAAAAACTGTCTGCTTGCATTTGATCATGATCAGAAAACGTATTTTGGCTTATTGCCAATCGTTTCCAAAAATTATCAAAAGGAATATTTCTACACCATGCCTTATACAAAAGTGTGAGTCCTTCTTCATTACATTCTATTTGCGGGTCAATCCCAAAACGATTTAAAACGCTTTGAGCAATCTCTGGATTTAGGGCAATACTTGGTTCTGCAAATGTTTGGTTATTCATAAGTTTAGTTTTTATGATAGTACTACATTTTGGTTTTTAAGTAAAGTAAATAAGTGATCAGATGTTATAATGGTATCTTCTACCAAATCATTTATATCCTTATCTATTTTTTCTTCTAAAAGGAAATTTTTGAATGCTTTAGAAACAAACAACCATATCCATTTTGATTTTTGTTTTTTACATATCTCGATGGCTTTATGAAACATATTCAAAGCCTCTGATGGTTTATTAATTCCGGCCAATGCCATTGCTTTAAAACAATACGCATATGCCAAGCCATATTTTACATTATTTATATTCGCAAAAGTTATGGATTCATTAGTTATTTCCAAAACTTTCTCATAATCTTTGTTAGTAATACACACCATGGCTTCTATTAAATCATAATATGCTTTTGCTGATGTTTTTGGCGCCCATTTTTTTCTGGCTTCTTCATACTTACTTAATGCATCAGAATCACCAGAAAGTGCTTCAGCAGAAACTTTATTTAAACGAATCGCGCTTTCCCAGTAAGGAAAAACTCCTTTCTCCTGAAACAGCACTACTTCTGTATCCAGATTCGCCAGCATATTTTTCTCGATAGTACAATCGGGCAAAAAAGAAGATATATAAAGATACAACCTAGAGGTTTGCGCAAAAATCCCCATCGTTAGATTAGGCCAGTTATATGATTTGGCTTCTTTTAATGTTTCTTTAAGTATATGAATTGCTTGATCTACCTGCCCTAAAAATAATCGGGCTAATGCTTCAAAACTTTTACATACAATATAAGGATCTAAACCATCTGTAACCAATTTTTGCCTCCCTTGTTCCTGATCATAAATAGAATAACACAATTGACATGATCGTATACAACCTTCAAAATCTCCTTCAAAAAATTGAGTCTGACTAAGACAATCATAGGTTTGAGCCAAATAACTATTGTTCTGTAATGCTTTTGAGGCTTTGGCCATTTTTTCTGTAAGCTTCAACATTTCGATAACATTTCCTTCTGTACACTCATAAATCCACATTCCTTTGGCCAATGCAAACTCTAATTTATGATTCGAATCGGCGTCTTCTAGTACATCTCTAGCCTGACGATAGTTTTCGATAATTTCTGGATGGTTCCACCCTGATTTATTAGTTAAAACGGCCGCTTTATGTATTCTTAAATTTGCTTCTACCACATTGTCATAGTCTTCTGGCGTATTAGTTTTTAAAAGTTCGATAATCGATAATGCTTTATTAGTTAAATTAAGAGATTCTAGATGTCCTAATTTCTTTTGCATTTCTATATCGGCTGCTATATTGTAGAATTTGACAGCTTCTTTATACTTTTCTGCCTCATGAAAATGGTAGGCCAGACGCTGTACATTTCGTTTTGGATATTTCTTAAATTCTTGTCTAAGAGTAAAGGCAATTCTATAATGTGCTTCTTTTTTGGGTTTGGTGGTCATACTCTGAAAAGCAGCATCTCTAATCAAAGCGTGACTAAACATATATCTTGTACCATTTACTTTACGACGGCGATAAATAATACTTGCTTTGATAAACAGGTCTAAATCTGCCTGCACCAGAGCCTCATCTTTTAACGAGGATTTCACCAAAAGATCATGAGAAAATTCTCGTCCAATTGTTGCGGCCAATTGGGCGGTTTCCATAGCCACCCCAATACTCTCTAGCCTAGCCTGTAATAAACCGGTAAGCGTTGGGGGTACTTCTATCTCTTTTATCGTATCGATAAGCTCATAGGTATTGTTAACCAGTTTCAGCATTTTCTTTTCGTAGAGCATATAAGTAAGCTCTTCTGCATAAAGGGCAACGCCGTCTGTTCTTTCAGAAATAAGCTGCAATACCGCATCACTTACTTCTATCCCGTCAAGCACACCTTCTACCAATGGCTTTATATCCTTTTTATCTAATGGAGAAAGTTCTATTTCTCTTACCAACTCTGTTATCCATTGAGACGTAAATTGTGGACGGGCAGATAATACCAACAAACATTTATCTCCTATACGTTGTTGTAATAATCGCTTTAAAAAAGATTCGCTTGTTGGATCTATCCAATGCAAATCTTCTATAATAAAAACAAACTTGTGTCGCTTACCGATATCAAGAATTAACTTTTCTAATATCTCAAGAATTATCTTCATTCTTTTCTCATGAGATATCGGGTAGCTTGTATATTTTTTGACCGGTATCGAAAACCATGAACATAATATTGGTAACGATACTGCTACATCGCACCCTACAGCAAATAGTGCCTGCTCTAATTTTGAAACAATCTCATTGTCTTTTGTTGTTTCATGAATATCGAGATGCCTTTTCAACATTTCAAAAATAGGCTGCAGCGCATTATTTTGATATTCTGGTAAACAACGACAGTGATGTACGATCCCACTGGCTTTTAGCACTTGTTGTTTAATCTCGTATATCAATTTAGATTTTCCTATCCCAGCCTGCCCTCTGATCAAAATTCCTTTTTCATCGGGACTTGTCTGTTTCCAACTATCCAAAATTGTTGCTATCTCTCTATCCCTACCAATAGTAGCTCTACCTGCACTTTTGGGATTTAAAAACAATAATGATTCGGTTTGGCGCTCTCCTATTAATAAAAAACCTGGCGCAGCGGGTTCAAAATCTAAAAAAGGATCAAGTAATCTTTTAGTATTTTCACTTACCAATACTTGACCTGGTTTTGACTGACAAAGTAAACTAAATGCTGTATTGGGCACCTGACCTTCTGGAAGCGCATTTTTTTTGGACAGTACCATTCCAGAATTCATCCCCATTCTGATATCGAGATTGATACCATGTTCATTCGACAACAGTGCACTTCTTTTCTCGATTTCATTCATCAATTCTAAAGCAGTTCTACCCGCCATTCGTGCATCATTGTCACTTAGCTGGGGATATCCAAAATAGATCATTATGTTATCTGCCAGTGTTCCTGCAACATGGCCTCCGTATCCCATAGCAATATCACGACATAGATTAAGTTGGTCTTTTTGTAATGTATCAAATGTTTCTAAATCTAGTGTTACCCCATTTTTAGGAACCAGACTTAATTTGATACATACCACGGTAATTTGCCTTTTATCACTTTTTGTATGTTGCCAACCCAAAGGATTAGCCAAGGTGAGTTGATCTTCTGACCTAAAAACAACTTCATCTCTGGCTATTTTTTCTACTATAGCATTGAGGTTTATTTTAGAATAGGTTTCATAAATAACGGCTGCATCTCCAATTCTTCGAGCCGGATTTTTCATCACCACCCTGTTTAGAATATCTGCCAATGGGTGTCCAATCATGGCTGCTGGTAACGGTACGTTCTCTGCACTTAATTGTTGCTGTAATACATCTGCCATGTTCTCACCATTCATCACTTTTTTGCCCGTAAGACACTCGATCAAAATAAGTCCCCAGGCATATAAGTCAGATTTTACAGTTGGCGGTTCTCCTCTTAATTGTTCTGGAGCACAATAGGCAGGTGTTCCTACCATTTTTTGTACTAAACCCTGATCATTATCTTTGTATTTATGATGGTCACGTGTAAACAAACCAATTCCAAAATCCAGTATTTTTGCATGAGATCTTGAACCAGTTTTCATAATCATTATGTTATCTGGCTTTAGGTCTCTATGAATGATTCCTTTTTTATGAGCATAGGCAATGGCATCTAACACCTGCCCCATTAAAATACCGGTTTCTGCGGCCAAAACATCTTTCTTTCTGGTAATCCATTCTCCCAACGTTTCTCCTGACAGGTATTCGAATACCGCGTAGGGTTCGTATTCATTAACATACCCTTTATCAAGTAATTTGACAATATGAGGATGATTTAGTTCTGCATACAAAGACGTTTCTCTCTCGAATCGCGCTACCTGATAAGCACTTTTTTGCAGTTCTGAATCCTCATGAAACTTTAGCATCTTTATCGCTACCAGTTGACCCGTACTTTTTTGAACCGCTTTGCACACTACCCCATTAGCACCTTCACCAATAATTTCAAGAAAACTGTAATTATGGAGGTTACTGATGTAGCTTTTAACAAAATTATCCAAACTATACTTCATCTATTTGGTATGACTCATTATATTCTCAAAAAAAGACTTTTTTAGGTTAGTGTCAAAATTGATTTGCATCTCGACACCCGAGTAAAAGTATTGGTTTTTTTCTATAACAAAACCCTTTTTAGGCAATACATCCTAAAAGCCTGCTATATAAAAATGTTGTAGGTTTAGTAAGAAAGACTTAGATGAAATTTTCTAATTAGATATGACCGGTATTTTACCTTCTGTTTGTTCATCTTTGGAAATTTGAAAAAGTTCATGCCCAAAACGAATTTCTCCTCTTCTTCTTTCTATTACGTCCATAAAGAGGTATCCATAAGGTTTTACACCCAGCAATTGCTTTCTAAAACGATGAATTTGAAGATTAAGGTAGTATACATCAATTTCTTTATATAATTCTTTTGACATTTCTTCTAATAATGAATCAGTATTCATCCAGCCTTGATCATTATACACATCTTCATTCTTTTTATCAAATGCTCTCTTCTTTGCCAGTAAGAAAAGTAAATAATGGTGTGCACGTTCTCCCAAATCCAACTCGATGGCATCTACCATGATTTTTAATCTAATATGCTCTTCGTCTGTACTTAGGTTAAATAAAAAATGAGCACTATCGACTACATTACCATTATCTATGGTATCATCTAATGGTTCATTTTCTACAAACTCCCATTCATCTCCATTTAGCTCATAGGATTGTCCATGCTCAAATTGTATGGTAGAAGATACGGTTTCTGCTTTCCAGTATTTATCCTTAGAAAAATAGATCAATATATCTGTATTATCTCCTTTTGGCAGGATATGACAGGTATTTAATTCTAGAATGGTATCTGGTTTTGTAAGTGATTTTAAGTAACTAGAAGGCGGATTAAGATCGATCACTTCCCACTGTGTGGCGATGCTTTTACCAAATTGAATCGCAGCCTTATCTGCCATTTTTCTGGTCGAATGATGCACATACTCCCCATTTACCAAGGTTCCATTTCTGCTGTAATCTTGTAACTGCCACTCACCATTTTTCCAGAAGATGATCGCATGAGACTGCGAGACATCTGCATCAGGAATATGAGTAATAGCATTTTTTTGATTTCTGCCAAAGGTGTTTTGTGCGTTAAGAATAATGGTTTCTCCTGTAAGTTTATTTTTAATAGTTGCCATAACAAATGGTAGGGTATTAGTAACGGTTTCTAATTTAGGATTTTATCATACTCAAATCCCGCTAAGAGTTTATATTCGCCTTTTCAAGTTACGTAAATTCCTTAAAATCGACAAACAAATAATTACAGTTTCCTCTTACAAACCAAAGATAAGCACCTAAAACTATAAATAGCAAGTGTTTTGTTATTTTTAAATATACTTTTTTACGTTTATACCTTATAAAACGGATATTAATGCATTTACAAAAGGGGAGTTTTCCCTTTGTTTATATGCGGTTAGTCTTAAAAATTCTTTTATCCATTTTTTTACTTTTTAGATGTATTTGTTCCTATACATCTGCTAATTTTGCCATCTACCCAGAATTACTTTTGTTTATTTTAAAAGATCAGCTCCCATGACCGGTTCAGGTATTTTACCTACATCGGATTACAATTTTGGGCCATCAGGTATCGTTTTTTAGGTCAAGACAAACTTTTGCATCACTTCTGAAGCCTAAACTCACCTACGTTACAATCTTTTATAATTCTACTTTAGAAGTATTTATATTTTTTAAGTAGGGTGTTTTATTGATAAACCGTTACTTATAAGAAAACATTTTTTTGCTCCATAACTTATATCACAAAAGCAGGTTGCTTTATAAAGAAAGGTTCCTGCTTTTGATAGGTTAATATCCATATTTTATTTTGGTTTGTTATAGATATTGAACGCTGTAACTCCTTGCTATTTGACCATATATATCCCTTTTTATTCTTTTATGTAAACTTATTTCAGGATAAGACATCATTCTAGTGGCAACAGGGGTAGCTACACTATGAAAAGGATAATAGTATAAAACAACAAACCCACAACATTGCTGCTGTGAGTTTATCTTTTTTATTTATCTACTCTTACCCACCAAGCTTTGACGGCACCCGAAAGGATTCGGGCGATAGCCTTACTCATTCGAGGACGAGGAATTCATCATCAAAATGGCGGAGCAGGTTTACCATTCTGGCTCTACGGACTTTGGTAAACTATCGCATCTAATTATTGTAAAAGTTTTCGTTTTGATTAGTTTTGTTTTTTTAGCATATTTTTTTCCATATCCTATATAAAACAGTTTCTTGTTATTGACTAACCTATATCTAAACTCTTTTGTTTGATTCCTATTAACACTGTTTGGGCTAAATGTAATTACATTGTTTTCTTTAAACCAAGTACCGTTTTGATTAGTACAATTGAAATAGACCTTTATGTCATCATACTTGTTGTATACATAACTTTCAATAATATATGTATTATCAACTTTCATCTTTAGCTGAACAAAGGTTTTGTTTCCAATACGCTCATTTGTACTTTTAAAAGTTGCTGGAGTATTTTCAAATTCTCCAATAAATACTTCTTGAGAATAAATACTCAATGAAATAAATAATAAAACAATATTTATCAATTTGAACATAATTAAAAAGGTTTAATTGCGGGTATATCGTTTAATGAGCCTTTTCGTGTTAGAGAATACTTTTCAAGCCTTCTTAAATATGACTTTGCTGTTGCTATAGCACTTTTTACACTTAATGTGTTACTACCGAAAAACATTGTTCCTGTATAAACATTTGTTGTCCCGTAGTTGAGTCTAATTGGTAATCTCTCGCTAGCGCGAGCGTCTCGCTCGTGTTACAATTCTACTATCTTTATTTTAAAATTAATCTAACAAGAAAGCAGTCAAATTTTTAAATTAATTTGACTGCTTTAAAAAATTGTAATTACTCTTTATTCACCAAGTTGTAACGGCACGAGCGAGACGCTCGCGCTAGCGGGGGTATTCTTGCTGCAATTTTCGCGAAGTAAGTCCCTTCAACCTTTTTACTAAAGAACTCAAACTTACTTTTGGAGGGTATTCAATGTGCATATGTACATGATCAACACTGACTACACCTTTTAGGATAATTATATTTTCCGACTCACAGATTTGAATCAGAAGTTCTCTACAACGTGTCTTTACATCACCCTTTAATACATGATAACGATATTTGGTAATCCAAACTAAATGACAAGTTAATCTACTAACTGTATGTGAGCTTTTTCTATATTTTGATTCCATAAATCTAAAATATAGATTTTTATAGTACTAAAGTAACTGCACTAAAGTGCAGGGTTTTAAACCAGTTTTGTGACCAATAAAGGTGTCTAGTTTTGGCTTGACACCTTTATTTTTAGATAGACAATTTTAATGCCCTATTTAGAAATTTCCTTCAAATATTTATGACCATCCCATAGTAGCTTGTCTTTATTAATGATATTTACATAATCTTTATTAAGTCGTTTTGAACTTAAATATTGATGTGTCAAATCTGGAATATCAATTTCTAAAACATTAGCATTAGGGTTTCTTATTGGATATATGTCATTAAACAGTGCTACTTTGGTTATACCGAAATTAGACAAAAGTAAATCTGATACTTTGGGATATATATTGATAGCAATACCATTTAAACCTTCTAGGGATTTAAAGCTCATTGACCTTTCATCATTTTTTTGAAAACTAGTGTCATATAATCCTAAAAGTACAACTTCAAATATCAAAGGTTTATCATATCTATAGCTATTTATTACCGGATTATTAAATTCGACAATGATAGAGTCTTTAATTGATTCATCGACTTTTTCATGTACATCAACATCTAAAATATTATGTCTAATATTTATGTCACTGGATAATTCAATAAACCCTTTTTTATTATTAATTGAATATGTTCCTCTAGCTATAGTATCACAACATGTATAATTGGCAATGTGGTTTAAGCCATCACAACCATTTACATAATAAAAATTTCTGTTTTTAAAAGCAAGTTTTATACAAGGAGTATTACTATGAATAAATGTACCTTCAATTTTGTCATTTGCATAGTTAGTTACCTTACACCCATATAATAAAAATAGTGTAACGCATATTGACATATAAATTTGTTTTCTCATTTATTTCTTTCCAAAATTTCTAAGTTCTTTAATATGTTTTCTTCTGGTTTTTCCTTTAATGCTATACCATTGCGCATTTAATTTTTCATATGTTGGTTTACCATCAACACCTTTTATGTTAGCAATATAGGGAAGTGATATTTGTCGGTAATGGGTTACTGTTCTTAAAACATCTGATTCAGGAAGAGTTCCAGGGGCATAATGGAATTGTGCTTCGTATGCCGTTCGTTCATGAACAATTTGTGGAGCTCCTTTTGTAGTTAAGTTCTTTTTTGGAGTAAAATTATGATCTCCATTATTTAACCTAAGAGATAAGGCTGCATGAGTAAGTTCATGAATATGTTCGGCATTATTACTGCCTTCAATATTGATTATACCATTTGAACCAAGAGAAACAGAATGTTGTCCATCAGAAGCATCTCCTTCTGTTAAATCATACATGTTTTTGGTATCAGCTCCTAAATCGATAATATCTTGCGCACTTTGTTCCAACTTAGAAATTGCTCTATCAATGTCTTTTATTCCATTGTTGATTTCCGCTTTTTCTTCCTCATTTAACTCATCATTATCAAGCTGATAAGATAATTCGGCTCTTTTCGAGAGTCTGTTACCAATTCTAACAACAACGGTGTTTAGAAGATCTCTAGCTTTTTGAGGATCTCTCCAAATCATTCCATCAGGATCATTATATTGAATCGGACTGTTTTTAACATAATGGTATGGAGAAAATTGAAATTGATTATTTTCTGCTAATAGATCAATGTTCATCCATCTACCCAATGCAGGATCGTAATTTCTTGCTGTAATATCAATCCAACCAAGACCTAACTCGTTTTGCTCTTCTTTTTCACCAAAACCTCTTAGTTGCGCAGTAGAATTTCCTAAAGAAGATACGTTACCATTATACCCTTTATGCGTCAATCCAAAAGGATAATAATTTTTCTCCTCAATAATTTCGGATTGCTCTACAGTCCCGTTGTTATCGGCATCTGTATAGGAGAGTCTAACGTTCCCTAAGTGGTCTTTAAATTGGTATACATATTTAAAAGAGTTGTCTTCTGTTGTCACATATCCTTCGGGAATACTAAAATATTCCAAATTTCCATTCTTATAAACATGATTAGGAGCATAATCTGTAAACGTCCTTCCACCAGATTCTGTTACAATCTTTTTCTGTTTTATACCGTTTGCATCATATACATAGCTTATATTTTCTGTACCACCATTAAAATTTACTCTTGTTGGTAAATTAAGATGATTGTAAACAATTCCTGATATATTTTTATTACGGTCTACTAATAGGTTACCATTGGCATCATAGCTGTAATCATCACCTGTTTTGTTACCGTCTTTAAAACCAAAAGTATTAGTGGTATTATCTGTTACTTTTAAGAGTTTATTACTAATCTCATTATGACTGTAGTTATAGACCAACTTATCCATATCCCCAAAAGCATTAGCAGCGTCGTTAAGGTATCCTTTTCTATCTAGCGATAAAATATTACCAACCTTATCATAGGTAACATTACTTAGGTTATAATTACCATCGTTACTGATTGCTCCTGTAATTCGATTTAGGGCATCATAACTATAAGTATAATGTCTATTTACATGATCATTTGCAGTTTGCCATTGGGTTTCACTAATATTACCATTAAACAGTGCCATAGCCCCTTTTTCTGGTGAATTATAACTGATTTTGAAACCAAAAAGGTCTCCGTTATCTGTTTTTCCTTCATTAATAGCTGTTAACCACCCTCTAACATTGTAATCATAATCTACTTTTTGTAAGCCCCCTCCGCCTACGGCACCTCCCCCAGAAGTGGAGGAACTACCTCCAACTTTTTTACTTTCTAATTGCCCTAATGCATCATAGGTATTAGATACAATCAATTCTTCATGGTTTCCGATCTTTTGGATTTGGGTCTGCAACCTACCCATATGATCATAGGTAAATTTATCGATGGTTACTATCGCTGCATGACTATCTTTGGTATGTGTGGTTGTGGTTTCTTGCACTTTCCCTGTAAAATCTAGTTTACTTTCTACACTATCAGTAGTGCTAAGATAGTCATTTTTGGTAGCTGTATAGACAGGTCTTCCTTTTTGATCGTAATAGGTAACGGTAGTAATCCAATCATTAGTACCCAATACTTTTACCTTACTTCCTGTACTCAAGGTTTTAGCGGTATTGGATACCGCTGCTCGGTATAAAGTATTTGGATTTAGGAATACTCTATCAGGTGTATTTCCTAAAAAGGTATAGTAATCATAATAATTGATGGTCAATACTTCTGCAGTAGTTACCTTGGGATAACCCCCATCTGTATAATACATCGATACTCCTCCAATATTGGTGGCTTCACTTCTGGTCACCCATAGTTCTTCCGCAAAGTCATTGGCTTCTTGTTGCAGTTGCAAACGGCTCTTGTTTGGGATCGTCATTTTTCCAGTATAAGCCACTCTACCAAAAGCATCATATTTGTTAAACAACCATTGGTCATTTGCTTTTAATAGCACATCTTGAATTAATATAGGTTGGTCTAATTTATTATAGACAATATATTCCCATCCTTTGCCTGGGATTTTTTTCTCGATCAATCGGTTTCTGTTGTCATATTTATATTGATAGCATAATTCATTAAGCTCAATATCAGAGATACCGTCTGTAGTGTCTACCTTGGGTGGGATTACAAAAGTTAAATTTCCAAACCTATCGTAGATATAATACGTATCATGGGCACCCCCTACGCCTTCGGCATCTCCCCCTGAAGAGGTGGAGGAACTGTTGTATGTGCGTTTTAAAATAATCTGTCCTTGGGTGTTTTTAAACTCTTCGGTACTATGATCTTTACCACTCGTATGATTCTCGTCATAGGTACTAGTTTTATGTAATTTTCCAGCGCCATAGTAATCTGTTCCTTCTATTAAGATAGGGTTTTCTGTGTCACCATCTGTAAAGCTTACCTCGAATTGTCGCACTTCGTTTGCAACATTACTCGTATAGTCAAACTCAATTTCATGACCACCGTTCATTCTCCAGTCATTACCGGGAGCAGCTTGTTTTAGCACTCTACTAAGTGGTGAGGATTCAAATTCTTTTTCAGAAAATGGATTGGTTGTATTTTCATATTTGCTGGTATTATAAAAAGTTCGTGTAGATTGCTCTGCGTTATCCCTAAAACTACCAACAGATTCAGATGCCTGATACGGTAAATACCCTTTTTTAAGTCTTCCTAATTGATCATACTCTATATGATTAACAATATCCTCTCTATAGGGAGAAGTTTTGATTCCTGTTTGTTGTATGGGCCTTCCTAGCCCATCAAAATAGGTAATGCTTTCTAGCACATCTTCGTTATACTTGACTTGTCGATAGGAATTCATCCCTTCTTGATAAACTCGGGTATAGATATAGTTTTTATGAGCAGACAAATTCAATTCATATGAACTTTTAGCACATCCTATGTATGGATCGTATTCATTGGGGCATTGATCGGTGTTATCGGTCACATATCCTGTGGGTTGTTCACACGATTTTTTGGTTTCATTAGGGTCTCCAAAACCATCTTTATCGGCATCCATATACCAGGTAGTTATATGAATAGTATAGGGAACCTCTCTGGCAGGGCTCCAGCATCCTGTGGTATTGTGTTTGGCTCTTAGATAAACCATACTACCACTGGTTTTGGTCACGGTTGCAGCAGCATTCGCTGTTGAAGTATTAATACCAGAAGCTTCATTCTGCCAATATAAGGTAACATTACTGCCAGTAAGAGGGGCATTTCGGGTAATTACAGTTTCTCCGCATTGGTTAGTTATTGTAGGTGTATCAGGTTTTTCGGGAAGCCCCAATGGCTTATAGCGAACCTCCCTTGCATTACTCCAACATCCTGTACGGTTTTCTCTGGCCCTTAGGTAGACTGTACCTTCACCTATTCTGGTAATCGTTGCGGCCGCATTTGCTGGTGAGGTATAAGTTGTCATAGGTACGTCTTGCCAGTACCAGGTTACATTACCAAACATAGGAGGGGGCGTACCCTTGGTAAGCACAGTTTTGTCACAAGTGATAACAATACTTGTTGGGGCAAGTGGTATCATAGGCTGACTATTGAACGAAACATTTACAGAAGTTGATCTGCCCCATCTTCCTTGACTATCCCTGCCCCTAAGATAGTATCTACCAGAACCTTCTCTTGCAGTATAAGTACTCCCACTACCTTTGGTGGTACTGGTACCATCACTGTCTTTTCCTTGCCAATACCATTTCGTCCCACTTGGTGGCGTACCCGTATAAGAAAGCCTAGCCCAACCGCAACCTGTTTGACTAATTTTTGGGGTAGGAGTAGCACTAGACCCTAGAGGATGTATGGTAACAGCAAGTTTTGTGTTACCTCCTCCATTCGGGCCATAAACGGAAACTTCCACGCGTCCACTACCCAATGCAGTCCACTTAATTTTTGCAGAGGTAGAAGTATGGTTAGTGGGGTGTGTGATAGTACCTCCAACAACCCTCCAAGAAATATAATCGGTGCTAACATCAATATTACCACTTACACTATAGGTATAAGTACTATATTGATCTACATTTTGAGAACCATAGATTCTAATGCCCTGTGCCGTTGTGCTTTCTGTTATCAAAATGATAAACCCCATTATAACATATTGTAGGAGGCTGTGTATCTCAAGTTTATTCACTATTGTAGTTCTCATACAAGGTTTGTTTTTTGTTTTGTTATGCTTTATGCTATTTTTTCTCTTTTTCATTACTATTCCCATTCCCATTCCCATTGAAAAGCGTTATTCATTTCTTGTGGTTGGTAATGATATCGATAATCAGAGATTAACTCGCTATTTTGATCCCTGACCTCTTTGAGACGATTAAAATCACCATATCGGTAATAGGTGGTATACCCTCTGGGATCGGTCATACTGGTCACCCCAATTAAAGGGTCATAGGTATATGTAGTTACCATCGCATTAGGTAATGACGACCTTAATGCTTGTAACGCGCTTCTAAGGATTTGTTCTTTACAATACGTAGTATTGCAATTATCTGTATCTTCATTGGATTTGGTTTGCAGTTTACTTATACTAGCCACAGTAGCAACCTCATTATAGCTAGCATTTTCGATCTTTGCAATAGGGTATTGTTCATTATATCCCCATATATAAACTATTTTAGTACCGTTTGCCCTAGATACCTCCAAAGGTTTTCCGTTACGGTTATACCTATGATATACTATTTGATCTTCTAATAGGTTGAGTGGTGTAGTTTCGCCTTTTCCTGCCTGAACCTTTTTTACCAAATAATTATTAAAAAAGCCCTCGTATTTGTTCTCTTTTGTGCCTAGTTTAATTCCATTTTCATAGGTCTCTGTCTTAACAGGTTCTGCAATCCTATGATGGTTTTTTAGTGCTGTATTATTAACATCATCTGCATAGCTTATTTTTGTTTTTAAGGTTTTTCCTTCACTATTGGTTACTTCTACACGGGTTTGCTGTGCATGTGTTGGATTATCATAAAAATAGCGGGTAGTGGTTGTGATAGGGTTTAATCCATTAACATCATATAAGGTATCTGTTTTTTTACTTAAATAATCCCATGTTGAAACTATCCTGAACGGTGCTGTCGAATAAAAGCGACTTAATCCTCCATTCACCAATGCGCTACATTCTTCTAACTTAGGGATAATGGCATACGTATGAAAGTCCATATTTTCTATAGAGTTTCCATTCACCGAAGGGGTATTATTGAAATAATCATCATTATCGGTATATTCATTGACCTCTACACTGACCTTTGTACGATTCTTATTATAAGTTGTTTTTTTAAGCAATCGCCCTCGTCTGGAATCAAAAGCAGTTTTCTTTCTATTAGGGGTGCCTGTTACGTGGTCTGCATGGGTCGAAAACTCATAAATCGTATAGGAGTTATCGTTACGGGATTCCAAAACGTTGGTATAGTACAAAAAAGCACCTGGACTTAAAGATAGGGATGAAGTTGAATTAATTTGGGCAAAGCCACCAAATGCCCCGCAGTTTAAAAAGTTACCAATTCTAGGAGGCTTATATTCTTTATGAAATTGATATTTAAAAGGTGTTGTCCCGTTTACCATAATCATCGATGATTTGTCCGGATCACCGATTTGGTTATATGAAAATTTTTTTCTCTCATACGCCTCATGTCCATCTGCATAATAGTTATAAATTGATTGTATTCGTAAGCCCCCAACCATCCTATTTACGATGGCAGATTCATATTTAATATAGTCATAATCGATAGTAGCAAAGTAATTACAATCCGATTCTGGAAACCCATCAATTTTAGCTACAAATTTATAATCGGCATGAGGCGAAGGGGGTAAAGTCCCACTAAAAGTGTAATTTCCTTTTTTGGTTTTAGCATATTCTTTCAACTTCCCCCCCCCTTTATAGATTTCTACTACAGCAGATGCATCTGGATTAAAGGATTCACAACCAATTTTTAATCGCACCTCGAATTTTACATATCCATCATGTTGATCCTTTCTTAAGATTGTAGTCATTTCCCTTTTACTATTTGCTGGGTATATAGGTCCAAAACGGGCAATGGATTTACCATCATATTCTTTCCCTATATCATCCTTTATTTTAGTCATATTTGGCTCAAAATTAAAAACGGTTTTTCCTTTGGTAGGATAGGTAATGCTTCTTAAGATCCCATATTTATGTACTTTTGCTTCCTGAGAAGGGTTTCTATCTGCTCCTTCTGGGAATTTAGCCGATTTAGGGACTAATGTTGTATTTGGTTTTGCATTATAAAACCCTCTGTGGTCTTGGGATTTAGAGCATCGAGATGGTAATTTCTGTGGCTCGTAGTAGTCAAACTTATAATGCTGCTCTGTTTTATTTGCTGCAATACGATTAATTTTTTCTAAGTACAGTCTTTTTTTAAGGGCATCATGATAGCTTGATGATAACGTGGTAGAACATCCACTAAGAGAAGCAGTCGTATAGAAATAGTTAAAGTCATAATGTTCTACAGGAGTGTTTAGGTCGAAAGTAGCGTATACTTTTACTGCATCTAGTTTTTTACCTCCATAAATCATATCTTGTTTAGAAGAGTATGAAAAGTTAACACGGGCATTACTTGCTTTTATAGTGGTTAACAATTGTGTTTGTGATCCTATCAGGTTAGGGCAAGATATTTTGGCAGGTAAAGGAATTTCGTTATCTGAAGCAGAAATAATATTTCTAGTTTCACGGGTTCCCGCATAAAAATCTTGCTGGTTAGCTTCATATTCAAAACTGATACGATCTTTTTGATAAGAAGTCATCGAAGTCAGCATCCAACCCGTGGTAAAAGAACTAGAAGGAGGGGCTGAATCACAAGAAGGTTCTGAATAATTGATTTCTTTTTTGTCGTTTTCACCAAAAGCATATCGGGTTCCATCCTCTGTTATAATTTGCCAATAATCGGGGTTTCCTGCTTTAAAATCTCTGGGAGGGATTATTTTTATATTTCGATAAGGTACGGGTATTGCCTGTCCTTCTTTATTGATATAAAACTTGCCCGATTGACCATTAAAATTGTAAAAGAACAAATCTGATTCGGTATCAATCTCTCTTTTAAAAAGCTGCACATAATCTGCATTGGTAAACTCTTCAAAGGGTTTTACATGTAGGATACCTTTTTTATCAGGTTGGTTATATTCATCGGCAATACCGTTAATCTGCCGGGTAATTACTCCTCCAGCGTTAAGCGACCAATTCATCCCTACATTAGAAGAAATCTCTTCTACTTTAACACCTTCTGATCTATAAGACAAAGAAATAGTAAGTGATAATGCCCCTTCGGTTAGCTGATAGATAGGAACGCTTATGTTTGGGGTTCCATATTGGTATCCTATAGGAATCTCACCATACTTACCCAATGATGCTACATCGGGTGATGGGGGAACAATACTAGGAAGCTCACCTTCTGATTGATTGGGTTGCCCAACTGTAATGGCACACACCATCAACAACATATAAAAAATGTGATTTTTCATAAATAATTAATTACTGAATTTTGATTTTTAAATTTTCCCGACCGCAAATGTAAGTCGCATTTACCTGTAAAATGTACTGACACTATTGCAAAAATAGTTTTTGATCAATGACATTAAACCACCGATAAACAACTCAAAATGTGACACTTTTAATGATATTTTTGTTTTCCTGAGACAAGAGTACAAAAAGACAGTATCAGATTCTGACACTCAGTTATTTTTTTCGAAAAAAATAACTCTGTATATCTTTCTAAACTTGTCTTTTGTATGATTAGCTACTTTGTGAATCCCCTTCTAAACCTTATCAACAAACACATAACGGGTACGTATTCCCAAAACAAGAGGACAATCATTCTGGATCGATCTGATCAAATAGTTCTAAAAGCAGTAATCGTTTTGTCTTTGGGTTTCTTTTTTTGGCAGTATGATGGTTCAAAAAATTACAAACAATAATTTTTATATGCGTGGTATCAAATGCTTTTCGTACTTCTTTATCGGTATAAGGGATCAATCTGTATTGCTCTCTGGTGGTAAAAAACAATCCCGAACCACCTAAGAACGTAGGGAATACAGATTTGATCCGATATACGCTTATAAAATGACAATGGTCTTCTAAATAACAATACCCACCTTTATTAATCGCTACAATGTTATTTTTGGTTTGAGTTATTTCTAATTTTTTTTTGATCGAATTATAGGCTATGGGAGAACCTAGATCTGCCAATACAATTTCTATCTTATGCAAGATATCATAGGCATCAATCTTGTGCATCCCATCAAAACGTTTAAGTACATCTAGTATTATTTTATCTTCGTAGGTGATCATTAGTGTTACTTTTGTTCTTATATACCTCTTATTCTTATATATCAGTTAGTGTTTGTTTCTTGTTTTCTTAGGAAATCGAATCTTTATATTTACTAGCAATTATTATTCTTCATCCCTTAATTTTTAGGTTTTTATACCGCTCTAGATTTGCTTTTCTGATCTGCTCTTTGATACGATCCAACGTTCCTCTACCTATGATAATCCTCTTTTTGTTTTTTTCTATTTCGAGTATCGGGTCGATTTTTTCTAATACAGTAACCACTATTTCGAGATGATCACCCATACTTGTATATTCCCCTATTTTTTGCAACACTCTATGTTTATCTTCTATCGTAAACGTACTGTATCTAGAATCAGGATGTAACATAAAATAAAAGAGTTGTTTTTTATCTTAGAAAAAATGTCGAACTGTTATCGAGTTTATTTTGGGTATCAAAACCAAAATTAAACCGCACATTGCTCTTGGTATATACAAAGCTTTGCAATGCAATATCGTATACAACAGGAGCTTCTAATTTTTTCATTAGTCGTATCATACGGTATAGTTTGGGTTTCGAAATGCCTAATCGACGTGCAAAATCCTCGGGGGCTCCTGTGGCTTGTAATTTGATAAGCCGATCCATACGCTCTATCATCGCTATTTGTTTAAAAATAATTTCCATCATTTGTTTTTTTTGGATTACTATGCAATTATGACACGACCAGGGGTTTATTAGAAATTAGGAGTACTGGTCCAGTGATAAAAGCCCTACAATTGGCCTATCTTACATTGCAACGGGTCATTTTTACCTTCTTATCGGGTGGGGATACACAATTTTTGGCAATCTTTTCTCAATTTTTGAAGTATCGGGTTAAAATTCTTGTTGGTTTTCCTAAAATTTTAACCCGAGACGCCAAAAATTATGTGTCATCGATTCAAAACTTTGCCTCTATGACCAAATGATACGTCTTTGTGATCGATAAGAAGGTATTTGGGTGTTATTCCTGGGGTTCTTCTGTTTTGGGCTCTCTTTTGGTACGTGCAAAAAATTGTTTTAACTCGGCTACTTTTTCTGTATACCCTGGTTTTCCTGCTCCTTTGCTATATTGAGAATAGGCATAATCATTTAACGAATCCTGGTAATTATCATAATCATGCATGATTTTGGTGCTTTCTAAGCGATAGGCAAGACTGGTGATACGTCCCAAAAGGTTTTCTGCAAATACCCGTGCTTTATAATCGTTTTCGAACTCTTGCCAGTCTACATCTGGAGAACTAAGATGGCTGCTATGCCTGCGATAATCCCACACCTTATTTACAAACAGTTTGTTTTTTTCGTTAATTGCCTTATAGTCCTGGCGTTGTTTTTCTGTTAGGGCAGATAGCTTGTCTATAAATATGGTTTCTAATTGGCTAATCAGGTTTTCTGCTTTTGTTTTTTCTTCTTGGGTCAATTGATCTTCTATGATATTTCTCATAAGTATATATATATATTGATTATTATTTTGGGAGTAGCCCTATTTAGAGTAATTGCAAAAAGCGTTAGGGCTAAACAATAGTATATTACGCGCCTTGTAGATAAGCTGTATGGCATCCTCGCTGGTCGTACCTTTTTTATAAAGTTTATTGATCCAGAGAAACAGCATCATTTCGTAGCGACTATGTTGTGCCAATTGCACTACAAAAGTATCTGTGGTAAGATGTAATGCCTGTAGCACTTCTGCTATGAATTTGCTTTTATCGGGATTTGGGCAAGACGTCATAATTTACATTTTTACTGATGCCAAATGTACCGTATACTATGCCTGGTATACAAGCATTATAAGTCGTGATTTATAAAAACAAGGGTGGTAATTTATATATAAAGACTAACAAAAAATCTTCTGAAAGGCTTGATATGATTGGTGTTTGTGATATCAGTAGTGTTATAGCCTATTTTTTTAAGAAAGTGCAAAGTATGGTCGGAAGACCGAGGTCAGAGGACGGAAGTTTTTTTTGTCCACGTGTTAAACATCTCCCTAAATCCCCCCTTCGACAGAGCCTGTCTTGAGCTTGCCGAAAGGCTCCGCATGACATTTGTCTCTACAGTGTCTGTCCTGAGTTTATCGAAGGGTTCGGTAAGACAACGTTTTGTTTTGTCATATAGTATTTTACTGTCACCCTGAGATGTCACACTGAGCCTGTCGAAGTGCGATCGAAGGGTAGGATTATTAGCAAATATACTATCAACCATAACTAATTAGTGTCGGAAGACCGAAGTCTGAGGACAGAGGTTGGAAGTACGATGTATGAAGTCCGAAGTTGGATGTTGCTTTTTGTTTCTATTTTGTATTTATAATTTCTAAGATATGCTTCGACAGGCTCAGCATGACATTTGCTTCGACAGTGCCCGTCTTGAGCTTGTGCGATCGAAGGGTGAGATTACTAGCAAATATACTATCAACCAAAACCTATTGACCATTCTTAACACCTAACTTCTAATCGTTCTCGATACAATCTGCTATCGCAGATCACTCGAACCGACGGGTAGAATTTATACTCGTGGTGTTCCCCTTTGAGGGGTTGTTTTTGAAAGTACAAAGTATTATACCTTATGTAAAAAGTTATTTTTCTATCAACTAACAACCATCAACCATTAACTAATTAGTGTCGGAAGACCGAAGCCTGAGGTCAGGGATTCTCTTGAAAGTATTAAATATTAAACCCGATATTATTTTTCTATCAACCAAAAAACATCAACCATTAACTAATTAGGGTCGGAAGACGGAAGTCTGAGGTCGGGGATTCTCTTGAAAGTATTAAATATTAAACCCGATATTATTTTTCTATCAACCAAAAACCATCAACCATTAACTAATTAGTGTCGGAAGACCGAAGTCTGAGGTCGGGGATTCTCTTGAAAGTATTAAATATTAAACCCGATATTATTTTTCTATCAACCAAAAAACATCAACCATTAACTAATTAGTGTCGGAAGACGGAGGTCTGAGGTCGGGGATTCTCTTGAAAGTATTAAATATTAAACCCGATATTATTTTTCTATCAACCAAAAACCATCAACCATTAACTAATTAGGGTCGGAAGACCGAAGTCTGAGGTCGGGGATTCTCTTGAAAGTATTAAATATTAAACCCGATATTATTTTTCTATCAACCAAAAACCATCAACCATTAACTAATTAGGGTCGGAAGACGGAAGTCTGAGGTCGGGGATTCTCTTGAAAGTATTAAATATTAAACCCGATATTATTCTTCTATCAACCAAAAAACATCAACCATTAACTAATTAGGGTCGGAAGACGGAAGTCTGAGGTCGGGGATTCTCTTGAAAGTATTAAATATTAAACCCGATATTATTTTTCTATCAACTAACAACCATCAACCATTAACTAATTAGGGTCGGAAGACCGAAGCCTAAGGTCGGAAGTGTTTTGTTAAGTACAAAATACGCTGTCAGATGTTTTACCATCAACCAACAACTATCGACCATTAACTACACATCTGCCTCTAGCTTTTTGATAAAATACGACGGATAGATTCCTGTTTTTTTATAGAATTTTTTAGAGAAACTCTCTGCCGATTTAAATCCTGCTTCTTTAGAGATCGCTTTGACCGTATATTTTCTAAAGGTAGGATCTGATTGTAATTTCTCTATAGCGTATGCAATACGTAGGTCATTAATATATTGGCTTATGCTTTTTTGTTTATAGGTATTTACCACCATCGATAAGTAACTGGTATTCGAACCAAAGCTTTTGGCCAGGTCTTTGGCATTGGTAGCAGGGTCGAGAAACCCCAGTTGCTGCTCAAAATTTTCTAATTGCACTAATAACTGATCTGCAATATCTTTATTGATGGTGATGGTTTTTTCTTTGGCAGCTGGTATGGGTACAGGTTTATGGTCTAACAATTGTAAAAAACGTTTTTTATATAACTGCTGGCGGTAATAATAGTATCCTATCCCTAGCAGGCTTAGTACTAACAATAGTGCAATTGCCCGAATCCATTGTATCCCTTTATCTTTTTCTTTTTGTAATACTTTATTTTTATAAGTAAGCTGCTCGTTTTCATACCGGCTGGTGGCATAAATATCTCTATTACGTTGGTTAATACTATCTAATTTTAGATGTGATTCTTTATATTCTCTAGCTTCTTTGTGAATATTCTCTTTTAAATCGATTATAAGTCCAAGTGATTGAAGAATTAAAGTTAAACTTCTATATTTTTTAGAATACGTATATGCTTCATTTGCATGAATTAATGCTAATTTCTTATTTTTAGTAAAATAATACCTAGTTAAGTATATATTATTATGTATTATTCCTTTGATATCATTCACTTCTTTTTGTATTGTTAGTGAATTATATATAAAAGTTATAGATTCCTCATTTTTTTTATTTTCAAGCCATTTTACATACCCTAAATTTCCTAATACTCTTGCATATTCTCTTTGATCCTGTTTTAACTTGGCATTACCTAATAATTCTTTTAATATAGCAATTGCTTTTTTATATTTTTTTTGATTGGCATAGATAAGCGCCTGGGTATTTTTAAATATGAAAATGTTTTTAACGCTTATTTTTTGTTTAGATATACTGTCTTTACCCAAACTTAATGCTTTTGAATTGTATTTTAAAGCTTCTGAATAATTTTCCTGATGTCGATTCACTACTGATATAATATGATACAAACCCGAAAGTATTCTTAAGTCATTTGTTTTTTCTATACTTCGTACTCCATCAATCGCTGTGATTTTACTTCCTGAATAATCTCCTAAAGAAGTTTGAATATTTGCCATTTGCAACAAATTCTTACCTATCCCTAAAGTGTCTTTATTAAATCTCGCCCATTTAAGAGCTTTTACAAAAAAAAGAAAGGCTTTTGAATTTTGATCATTCCATTTATTATACAGGGCAAACTTTCTATAAGCTTTTTGTATATATAGAGTATCCCTATTCTTTTTTGCCAAATCGTATAATTGATGCGTATAGGCAATGGCGCTATCATATTGTTTTATTTGACCTAATAATCGGGTTTTTCTCATCAAACCAATAAAAACCATAGAATCTTGTTTATAGTAAGATGCTTCTTTTAAAAACAATGTAACATTATATAAGCGCTCTTGTACCGTTAATGAATCTGTTTTGCTTAACCTATAATATTGTAAAACCCTAGTTTTCCTTTCTTTTGACCAAACTTGATCTTGTTTTTCCTGCGCAAAACCACTGCTATGGGTATACAAAAGAAATATCCCGAATATGAGTATCAATAGATTATAGGTGGTGTAGTGCTTCATCGGGTTGGTATTTGTTTCTTTTTCTTTTTACTAAACTACTAAAATATGATGAGTCTTGTGTGGTATGTGAGTGTGAAGTAAGTACAAAGTATGAAGTATTAAGTATGGAGTACAAAGTATGAAGTACAAAGTATGAAGTACAAAGTATGAAGTACAAAGTATGAAGTACAAAGTATGAAGTACAAAGTATGAAGTACAAAGTATGGAGTACAAAGTATGGAGTACAAAGTATGGAGTACAAAGTATGAAGTACAAAGTATGAAGTACAAAGTATGAAGTACAAAGTATGAAGTACAAAGTATGAAGTACAAAGTATGAAGTACAAAGTATGAAGTACAAAGTATGAAGTACAAAGTATAAAGTACAAAGTATGAAGTACAAAGTATGAAGTACAAAGTATGAAGTACAAAGTATGAAGTACAAAGTATGAAGTACAAAGTATGAAGTACAAAGTATGAAGTACAAAGTATGAAGTACAAAGTATGGAGTACAAAGTATGGAGTACAATGTCTAAAGTACTACGTCTAGAGTCGTTTTTCTGTTAACTTATTTGAGTCGGAAGACGGAGGTCAGAGGACAGAGGTTGGAAGTACGATGTATGAAGTCCGAAGTTGAATGTTAGCTTTTTGTTTCTATTTTGTATTTATAATTTCTAAGATATGCTTCGACAGGCTCAGCATGACATTTGCTTCGACAGTGCCCGTCTTGAGCTTGTGCGATCGAAGGGTGAGATTACTAGCAAATATACTATCAACCAAAACCTATTGACCATTCTTAACACCTAACTTCTAATCGTTCTCGATACAATCTGCTATCGCAGATCACGAACCGACGGGTAGAATTTATACTCGTGGTGCTCCCCTTTGAGGGGGTTGTTTTTGAAAGTACAAAGTATTATACCTTGTGTACAAAGCTATTTTTCTATCAACTAACAACCATCAACTATTTTTATCAAATCCGGGCTATAGACAAACTCATTTTATAAGGTAAAACTTATGCTATTTCATCCATTTTTACCCTATGTTTATCCCTTATTTTTATAAAGGTATTCGGATACTATATACTTTTAAAGTTTTATTACTACAGCTAGATAGAGCACTTTGTAAGTTTGACCTTACAATCTGGTTTTTAAGTACTTATAAATCAACAAAATACCCATTTACATAAAATTAACGTTAAAAAAGACACTCTTAAAAAAATCAAAAAAAAAGAAAAATAACTTACGGAAAACCGTAACTAATTAAAAGCTTCTTACTATATTGTGCCTGTAGGAATACATAACACCCTCTTAAGATTGATACCAAAAAGACATCATTCACAAATGTAATATTTATGAATGATGTTTCTTAACATACATAATGGTTGGTTAATAATCAATCGTTATTCAGACCCTGCTTTTGTTGGCTCGCCAAAGTTTTACAATTGTGGGGTTGTTTTTTAATAACCTCCATCTTATGTATGTATGACTTTATGGTTAGCCAAGATGCTTTGCATAAAATAATGCCTAAAATTACAAACACTTTCAATTATTTACTTACGGGTTTCCATAAGAAAAAGACTTCATTTTTATTTTTGGATTTATAACTTTCTAAATGAAGAAGTTAAAAAAATATTTGGTTCGTTAAAAAAGTGTCAAAGTTGTTTTTGTGGTGGTGTGAGGTATAGATTCTGGATCAAGTCCAGAATGACATAGGTTTTTTTATCATTCCTGCCCTTTGGTAAAGTGTCATTCCAGTGTAGACTGGAATCTATTATAATTACGGAATGAAAAGATTCTGGATCAAGTCCAGAATGACATGCGTTTCAATTTGTCATTCCAGTGTAGACTGGAATCTATTATAATTACGGAATGAAAAGATTCTGGATCAAGTCCAGAATGACAGTTTTTATAAAAATTGTAATTTTATCGAGTTAGTATCTTTAACAAAACAATATGCTCAAACCCGAACATCAATATGCAGTATACATTCTTACGAATAAAAAGAATGGAACACTATACATTGGGATGACTAATAATCTGGAAAGAAGGATATTTGAACATAAAAATAAATTAGTAGATGGTTTTACTAAAAAATACAACCTGAACAAATTAGTATATTTTGAAGTATATCAATTTGTAGAAGATGCTATTCGTAGAGAGAAAAGACTGAAATCATGGAAAAGACAATGGAAAATTAATCTTATCGAAGAAAATAACCATGACTGGAAAGATTTGGCTTACGATTGGTACAACCAAAATGGATTCCGGCCTACGCCGGAATGACACTCATTTTTAGGTTTTTGTCATTGAAACAGAACTTAGATTCTGGATCAAGTCCAGAATGACATAGGTTTCAATTTGTCATTCCAACCCTTTGGTAAAGTGTCATTCCTGCGTAGGCAGGAATCTATTATAATTACGGAATGAAAAGATTCCGGATCAAGTCCAGAATGACATAGGTTTCAATTTGTCATTCCTGCGTAGGCAGGAATCTATTATAATTACGGAACGAAAAGATTCTGGATCAAGTCCAGAATGACATACGTTTCTTTGTCATTCCTGCGTAGGCAGGAATCCATAACAATTAGAACAGAACTTAGATTCTGGATCAAGTCCGGAATGACATGTATTTTTTGTTTTGTCATTCCAGTGTAGACTGGAATCTATTATAATTGCAGAATGAAAAGATTCTGGATCAAGTCCAGAATGACATGTGTTTCTAAAGTATGCTATAAAAAAAATCAGAAGGAATAATAATAAGGACAGGCTTGTCGAAAAGTCGATACATCTTTTCTTGGTTTCGATAAGAAACATCATTTGATATAGCAGATTTTATGATAAAAAGCCCGTATCAAACTTGCGTTAATATATACAAGCCTATCCTATTTTCACTATGCTAAATCAGTTTATAATGTCATCCCAAACTAGATTTGGGATCTCATACTTCTTGGCTATTTGCACATTAAGTAAGATGCCGAATCAAGTTCTGCATGACAAACAATATAGATTTAGCTCTATTTCGAGGAAACACTTTACAAAAGTCCGAGGTCTTTGGTCATGGCAACCAAATGGATTGCATTTTTGGCTTTGAAGTTGAATTTGAGTTTATTCAGCCTTTTTTCGATAGAACTGGTACTGTTAGGAGAGATCTGATGTTGCTTAAAATAGACTCCTATTTGTTCTTGGGTAAGACCATTTGACAAGTGTTTTAGCAAAAGGATATCATAATCCTTAAGCTCGAAAATATTATTTTTATTCATTGCGCTTTCTAGTTGGGGTGACACATAGGTTTTGTTATTCGATACTTCATTAACAGATTGCACCAATTCATTAAGGCCATGTCTTCCTTTGCATACGTATCCATCGATACCTTGCTCTGCAAAAAAGGTCTTAATCTTACCGGGGCGATCCTCCATAGAGTATACAATCACTTTGATACGGGGATCTATCATTTTGATTGCGTCTATTAATTGTGTACCAGAAACTAATTTTCTTTCGCGATGACTCTCTTTGAACGAAAGGTCTGTAATCAAGAGATCATAAGGCATTTCATCTCGATGCGCTCTTCTAAATTTTAAGTATGCATCGTCACAATATTGTGCCTGTTGTATCTCATGAATACCCGTTCTTTCATGAAGAATCTGTGCGATACCATGGTTAATACTACCAAGATCTTCTGTTACTAAAACTTTACTAAACATAATCGCTTTCTTATTATTAACTAGGAAAATGCATTTTAGCTTTAAATCCTTTTCCTTTATCTGTGTCAAAGATAAATGATCCCCCAATTGTTTTTATACGGTTTTCCGTATTCTTAAGTCCGTTACAATAAATTATATCGTCTTCTGACACCCCTATACCATTATCGGCATAGGTAATTAGTACTTTTTTGGCTTCCTTTTTAAAAGTGATGGCCACCAAGCCTGCTTCACTGTGTTTTTTCATATTTACCATCAACTCTTGCAGGGCGCGATGTACGATAATTTTTTTCTCTGGGGTAATAGCCTGCCAATTGATCTCATCGATATCTTTGATAATAATCTGGGTATCCCAGCTACCAAAACTACTTAGCATCGCACTAAGCTCTTGTGCAAAATTAGGGCCAATATCAAAACTGTTGTTCTCTCTGGATATATCACGAGTTCTGTTATAAATATGTTCTAATTTATCTAGTACCTCCTGGCTATTTTGGTGGTTTTGCACCTGGTTCATGACATGATATACATCATTGGCCAACTCGTCGTGTAATCGTTTAGAAATACGGGCCTCTGCATTATAGACCTCACGTATTTTTTCTCGTTTATGACGTTGTCTTAGCAAATAAAACACCACCCCAGTACCCAATATAACAAACAACGAGGTAAAAAGATAGATAATCTGTTGGCGTTCTTTTTTGGCTTTTTCTGCTTTTAAGACCAGATTTTCTGTAGAGAGCTTATCATTTTCGTATTTTGTTGCCGCATAGATTTCTCTATTACTCTGGTTTACTTCTTGCAGTTTATTATATATCTTCTTAAACTCTTTGGCTTCAATATTTGTGTTCTCTTTTAATTCAATTATAAAACCAAGAGATTCCATCATAGTTTTAAGCCCATTATACTTTTTTGCGTTTTTATATGCACCTTTTGCATGTGTTAAAGCTTTTTGTTTATCAATTCTAAAATAATACTCGGCCAAATGAATATTACTTGCTGACAAACCTTCAACATCTTTTATTTCTTCTCGAACTTTTAAAGCCCTAAGTAACATGGATTCAGAAATAGCGTTTTGCTCGTTTTCTAACCATAATATATATCCTAAATTATTTAATACCCTTGCATATTCACTTGCGTCCTGTTTTACAACAGGGTTAACAGATAACTTCTTTAATATTGGCAACGCTTTTGTGTAATCCGTTTTATCAGCCAATATGTTTGCTTCAGTACACTTAAAAATTAGAATATTTTTCAATCCAATTTTTTTCATTGATATACTATCGTTTCCCAAAGACTGAGCTTTCTTATTAAACAATAAAGCTTCTTTATAGTTTTTCTGATATCGGTTAGCCAATGAAATAATATGATAAAGTCCAGAAAGACTTCTTAAATCAGAGGTTCCCTCGAAATATTTAATCCCATTTACTGCTGTAATCTTACTCCCAGAATAGTCTCCTAAAGAAGCCTGAATATTAGCCATTTGCAACAAACTCTTCCCTGCTCTTAAACTATCCATAGACTTCCTCGCAACTTTAAAGGATTCATTATAATAATGAAATGCCTCTGCAAACTGATCGTTTCTAGCATAATAGATTCCTAGTTTAACCAAAGCACTTTTAATATAAGGCGTATCTTTATTCTTTTTTGCTAGAAGATATAATTTATTGGAAAATGATATAGCACTATTAAAATTTTTAGACTTACCCAACAACCATGTTTTTCTAACCAACCCTATATAGATCAAAGAATCATTTTTAGACCTTGAAGCGGTCTTCATAAAGGAATCAATATAATTTAATCTTGTTTCTAAAGTAAGAGAATCAGCCATGCTCAATTCATAATATTGAAAAGCATCGTCCAGCTCTTTTTGAGGCAACTTAGTTTTAAGTTTTATTTGCCCAAAAGCAGGAATTACTACCCATAAAAATAATCCCCCTATTACAATTAAAAAGGGGAAATTGACACGCCAAAGTTTCATGCCCCTAAAATACTAAATTAAATTCGGTGTAAAGAATAGAAAAAAGCCTACTCTTTACACCGAATTTAAAATAATTATATAGTAAAATTATTTTGGATATTATCCTGCCGTATCTTCTTCTTCGACTTTTCCATCATCTCCAGGTGTACCAGCTTCTTCTTCAAAAGTAGGTTCATTCTCTGCGATACTATCGGAGGTACAAGCGGTAAAACTAACAGTCATAAATAGGGCGATTAATATATAGTATATAGTTCTCATAATTTAAAAATTTTAATATTAAACAATAGGGATGCTTCTCGGCGCTTTGCCGAAGTTTTTGGTCAATTTTAAACCATTTTGTAAGGGAGTACTCCTACTCGTAACTTTTATTGGAAAGTAAAATCCGACATAATGATGTTTAGCCACTCTCCTGTTGAGCTTTAACCATTACGCTTTACGGATTTCCGTAAGAACTGGATCGATACATTTAGTATGTTAGCACTATGAAACCATACCCAGTTTTTTAATTCAGTATAAATTTATAATAAACCTATGCCTATGCTAATAAACAATTCCACGGATTCCAAAGATTCCTAAAAAATCCTAAAGATTCCACATAACCCAAATATCTATGAAAACAAAAACGAGCGTTACCTACAAGAATGAGATTCTTGCTAAGTACAACAGGGAAAAAGGCGGAGAGATGATTAATTACCTTTTAAAGCCTACCCGCAAACAAATTAAAGAGGCATGCCTATGGCTGTTAAACAGAAGAAAAGAAAAATACGATGATAGTATTCTAAATCGTTTTTTTAAATTTAAAGAAGGGGAAAACAAGATGCAGGCTATCGAGAACACCGATGGGGATCGATTTAAGCCCATTATTAATTTTCTAACAGGAGCTACAAAATCGACCAAACCTGCTAACCTAGAGTTGATAAGCTGGTTAATCGATTTTAAACCTCGACCTTTATCTGTTTATCTAAACTCTAATTTTAATTCACCAAAATATGAAACAAAACTACTTGAACGATTTTCTAAGGAAGAAACAACCTTGTCCAGTATGCATCATCAAATAGAAAAGATGCCTATTCCCGAGACCAAGGTGATCGAAAAAACAGATAAGAGTATTACCATTATCTCGCAGATCAATCCTTCTCTTAGAATTACCACGATAGTATCTTTGTAATTTCTTGTGTATAGTACACCCTATCCAATAATTCGAGTCTGACACCCCACACACAGGGCTACAAAAATGAAAAAATACTCGAATCATTAGCTATACTACCAATTCTGATTTGAATGTACCTCAGATGATTTTGAGATGAATTAACTAAATGGCTAGAAAATCACTTGTTTTCGATAGTTCTGCTAAACAATGTCGAAGTGCATTTTTGCTAATGCAAAAACACTCAAACCGACGTAATTTTCTTGTCATTTAAAGCATCCAGAAGAAAACACGTTTTAATCAGCAAATCTAAGTTAATAGTGTAGAAAGGAGGATGACACACCCAAAAGTGCCACAGGCTTGTACCCTGAACGCGTACAAGCCTGTGAATTTTTTATGTAAAATTTTCTGAAGATCTTTTTTATTTCTTTTATGATTATCCGTTTTGTAAACTATGTTATTTTTAATGTCATTCCGAATTTATTTCGGAATCTTATTACACTCATATGCAATAACTCATCATTATCAACCTGAAACAAGTTCAGGCTGACAATGATGAATTCGTATACGTTTCAGACATTCAAAACTTCTTTTTAATCTCTTCTGCTTAAAAAAATCGAAATAAAATATAATAAGGTAGCCAGAGACCCCAAAGCGGCAACTACATAGGTTCTTGCTGCCCATTTTAGAGCATCCTTTGCTCCTGCATGTTCTTGTGATGTAAGCATATTATTACTTTCTAGCCACACCAATGCTCTTTTACTGGCATCGTATTCTACAGGTAATGTAATAAATGCAAACAAGGTGGTAGCAGCAAACAATAAGATACCGATCAAAAATACGGTCGTACCAAATACCATTCCCGAAGCCGATAATGCCAATCCTGCCATGATCGCAAGGTTAGAAAACTTACTTGCAATTCCTACTGCGGGTACAATTTTAGACCTCATCGTTAACCAGCTATATGCTGTTGCATGTTGTACAGCATGCCCACATTCATGTGCTGCCACCGCTGCTGCTGCTGCATTGCGTTGGTTATACACCCCCTCGCTTAGGTTTACAGTTTTGTTTAAAGGATTGTAATGATCTGTTAACATACCTGGTGTAGAAATCACCTTTACATCTGTAATCCCACTATCCTGAAGCATTTTGGTAGCAATCTCTGCCCCACTCATGCCATTTTGTAAACTAACTCTAGAGTACTTTTTAAATTTGCTTTTAAGTTTGTTACTCACAAACGTACTTACCAAAAAAATAACCCCGGCAAGTATATAATATCCCATCATATTATTTGTGTTTTAATAAATTATAACTATTCTATTACAAAATGTAATTAGAACCCCTTTCTCAATTACATAAACTTGTTTTTGAGCTAAAGAGTCTTGTGTTAAATTTAAGATATAATACCATTTCTACCTTAAAACTATCTATTAAAATTTGCTCTTTTTCGTTTATCTACAAAAATAAAGCTTGACTGTAACATCTGTTTTGTATAAATTTTTCGATAGGCAGAAAGAAATAATCTCTAAAATTATTATCTGATATGACTCAGACTCTAATCTTATACTGAATAACTAATAATAAAAATGATGTAGCTCCTCTCCCTTTGGAAGAGGATTAAGGTGAGGATAGCTCTAACAGAAAACCCTTATCCTAGCCTTCTCCCAAAAGGAGAAGCAACTAATTAAGTTCTTAAAAATATAGTTATGGATAAACTTTAAGTCGAACTCACGTTAATGACCATGGTAAGCTTTATAAACAAAGGCGTTAACAACAAATCCCAAAAAACCTGTGTTCTATGAGTCAACTACCTCGGAGCAAGCTCACGAGGCATCCAGCGGATAATAAATTTTAACATTTCGAGGCAAGCCTCGGAGAATTAAACTCCACAATGTGGATTAAATTAATATATAGTGTCATCCCAAACTAGATTTGGGATCTCATATTTCTAGGTTATATACATATTAATAAGATGCTGAATCAAGTTCAGCATGACAAATAATTTATAATTGTACAAGTGCTAAAAAGTAATACTAAAATTAAGCATAAATACAGTTAAAAAATGCATTGTCCCCTGAGCCCTTCGTCAGGCTTAGGACAAGCACTGTCGAAGGGTATGAAACTAGTAAAAAACATGCTTCAAGCTCAGCGTGACATTATATATAAATTTGGCTATACTGTTGAATTCTAAGAGAGAAATAGTATCAAAAGCAAAAACCCCGCTATACTAGCGAGGTTTTTATTTTATAAGTATGCTTCAATATTATTGAGCTAACTCTCCTAAATATTCTTCAACATCTTTTAATGGTAGATCGAATGCTTCTGAAATTGCAGGATATACTACATCTCCACCAATTACATTTAATCCTTTTTTAAGCGGCTCATTTTCTGCACAAGCTCTTTTCCACCCTTTGTTTGCCAATTGTATAGCATATGGTAATGTTACATTGGTTAATGCCAAAGTAGATGTATAAGGCACAGCTCCTGGCATATTAGCCACAGAGTAATGTACAACATCATCAATTATATAGATAGGGTCCTCATGCGTTGTTGGTTTTGTCGTTTCAAAACAACCACCTTGATCTACAGCAACATCTACCAATACGGTTCCTGGTCGCATATCCTTTAGCATATCTCTTGTAATTAGCTTTGGAGCTTTTGCACCTGGTATTAACACCCCACCAATGATTAGATCGGTAGATCCTATATGTTTACGAATATTATATTCGTTAGAAAATTCTGTATTTACATTCGCTGGCATTACATCATCCAGGTAACGTAATCTTTTCATGCTGATATCAAGAATCGTCACATCGGCTCCCATTCCTGCTGCCATTTTTGCTGCCTGAGTTCCTACAACACCTCCACCAAGTACTAATACTTTGGCAGGAGCTACTCCTGGTACACCTCCTAATAAAATACCAATACCTTTTAATGGTTTTTCAAGATATTTAGCTCCTTGTTGTATAGACATACGTCCTGCAACTTCGCTCATAGGAGTTAATAGAGGTAAACTTCTATCTGCTTCTTCTACTGTTTCATAAGAAACACAAACAGAACCACTAGCGATCATAGCGTTAGTTAATGGCTCACTAGATGCAAAATGAAAATAGGTAAATAACAACTGATCTTTTTTGATCAAAGCGTATTCTGGCTCGATAGGCTCTTTTACCTTAATGATCATCTCTGCAGTTTGATACACATCTTCTATAGTAGATAAAATCTTTGCACCCGCTCCGATGTAATCTTCATCACTAAATCCACTATTAATACCAGCTGTATGTTGAACATATACCGTATGTCCATTTT
Source organism: Aquimarina discodermiae (assembly GCF_040786235.1). Classification (NCBI taxonomy): domain Bacteria; kingdom Pseudomonadati; phylum Bacteroidota; class Flavobacteriia; order Flavobacteriales; family Flavobacteriaceae; genus Aquimarina; species Aquimarina discodermiae. The sequence continues at coordinate 98,103 of NZ_JBFMKP010000012.1, read as the reverse complement.
TAACAAGCTCCATAGTCCCAGCAGGAGTTAATCCCACTCGGTTTTCGTTATTTTTTATTTCCTTAGGAACACCTATTATCATATCGTTAATTTTTTTGCCGAAAATATAAGTTTTCGGCAAATTTAGCAATAAAAAGTCCTTAAAAATGCGGTTCTTGCAATTTTATACTATTCTTAATTTTTGCCTTAAAAATGAGTCAAAAATTATATATTTAAAAAAATTACCCCCTCTAAATTAAGATTAATTAAAATTCTGAAAAGATGTACTATATCGTTTTCGTAACTACATTATAAAAAACATCTTTAAAAACATCTAAATACATCACTATCTTATTGATAGAACTGATCTTGAGTAGTTCTTTGGCCTGCAAAATTCGCATTTTGCACCCTAATTTTGTTAATTTTTGTAACCGTTGCTATTACTACGCTAAAAAAAAACTTCATTATAGTACAAAAGCCAAACTTTTCGGCTTAAAACCACTACTCAAGGTGAGTTCATAATCTAATCATTATCCTACCAGATTCACAATTTTACCTGGTACGATAATCACTTTTTTAGGAGTTCTTCCTGCTAGTTGTTGTTGTGTTTTTTCATGTGCCATTACAGCGGCTTCTATTTCATCTTTACTTAGGTCTAATGACAACTCCATAGTAAAGCGCATTTTACCATTAAAAGAAATAGGGTACTGCTTGGTACTTTCTACCAAATGTTTTTCTTCAAATACCGGAAAACCTGCAGTTGCAACAGATTCGTTATTTCCTAACTTTTGCCATAACTCTTCTGCTATGTGTGGTGCATAAGGCGAAATAAGCACTGCCAACGGTTCTAGTATTGCTCTGGCTGTACATTTTTGAGCGGTTAACTCATTTACAGCGATCATAAACGTACTTACCGAGGTATTAAACGAGAAGTTTTCGATATCTTCTTCTACCTTTTTTATGGTTTTATGCAATGTTTTTAAATTCTCTTTTGTAGGCTCGGTATAGGTTACTGCAAACTCCTCATTAGTATGATATAATTTCCATAGTTTTTTAAGGAAAGAATGTACTCCTGTGATTCCTGCAGTATTCCAGGGTTTTGCTTGCTCCAGAGGGCCTAAAAACATTTCATACAAACGTAAGGTATCTGCCCCATAATCATTACAGATATCATCTGGATTGACTACATTATACCAACGTTTAGACATCTTCTCTACTTCTCTACCTACAATGTATTTTCTGTCCTCCAATTCAAAATTGGCATCTTTAAACTGTGGTTGCCATTTTTTAAGTCCTTCTATATCCAACTCATCAGCACTATTGATCAAGCTCACATCTACACGAAGTTCTTCTGTTTCATAGCTATCTTTTAAACCTTTTGAAACATAATTATCGGTTCCGCTAACCCTGTATACAATGGCACTGGTACCTAAGATCATTCCTTGGTTGATCAACTTTTTAAAAGGTTCATCTACCGGAAGGTTTCCTTTATCATGTAAAAATTTGGTCCAGAATCTAGCATACAATAAATGTCCTGTTGCATGCTCGCTTCCTCCTATATACAAGTCTACATTTTGCCAGTACTGCAATGCTTCTTCAGAAGCAAAAGCCTCTTCATTACCAGCATCCATATACCTAAATAAATACCAAGAGCTTCCTGCCCATCCTGGCATGGTATTTAGTTCTAACGGGAAAATGGTTGCATCATCAATCTTATCATTAGGGACCACTTTATTGTTTACAGCATCCCAAGCCCAAACATCGGCACGTCCCAAAGGTGGCTCTCCCGTTTCTGTAGGTAGATACTTTTCTACTTCGGGTAACTCAACTGGCAAATGGGTTGCATCGATCATTTGTGGCATCCCATCTACATAATATACAGGAAATGGTTCTCCCCAATAACGCTGACGGCTAAATACCGCATCACGTAATCTGTAATTGGTTTTTCCTTGTCCCTGACCTAATTTTTCTAGCTCATAAATCGCGGTTTTGGTCGCTTTTTTATAGTTTAAACCATTTAAAAAATCAGAATTAGCAATGACTGTTTTCTCCTTATCGGCAAAAGCTTCTTCTGAAATATCAATCCCTTCAAAAATATTTTTGATAGGAATATCAAAATGTTTTGCAAAGTCATAGTCACGTTGATCCCCGCATGGTACTGCCATTACCGCTCCTGTACCATATCCTGCCAACACATAATCACCAATCCAAATCGGGACTGGCTCTTTGGTAAATGGATGCTCGGCATATGCCCCTGTAAATACCCCACTAATGGTTTTTACATCTGCCATACGCTCACGTTCACTTCGCTTTGCCGTAGCTTCTACATAGGTATCTACCGCTTCTTTTTGCTCTGCAGTAGTGATCTTGGCTACCAAATCATGTTCTGGTGCCAGAGTCATAAAGGTAGCTCCAAAAATGGTATCAGGTCGGGTAGTGAACACTTCAATCTTATCATTATATCCCTTTATATCAAAGGTTACACTGGCCCCTACAGATTTACCGATCCAATTGCGTTGTGATTCTTTTAAAGAATCTGTCCAATCGATGGTTTCTAACCCTTGTAGCAAGCGTTCTGCATAGGCAGAGATTCGCATACTCCACTGGGTCATTTTTTTTCGAATCACAGGATATCCTCCTCGTTCAGAAACTCCGTTTACAATTTCATCGTTGGCTAATACGGTTCCTAATTGTGGACACCAATTAACCTCGGTTTCTGCCAAATAAGTTAATCGATACTTTAACAACTCTTGTTGTTGTTCTTTTGATGAAAATCCATTCCAATCTGCTGCAGAGAATTCTTTTACATCTTCATCGCAAACCGCATTAATAGTAGCGTTTCCTTCTGAAGTAAAAATAGCTTCTAACTCTTTAATACCTCTCGCTTTGTCAGCATCGATATCATACCATGAGTTAAACAACTGGATAAAAATCCACTGTGTCCATTTATAATATCCCGGATCACTTGTACGTACTTCTTTACTCCAATCAAAAGAAAATCCAATTTTATCTAATTGCTCACGATATCGTGCAATATTATCTTTGGTAGTAATAGCAGGGTGTTGCCCTGTCTGGATCGCATATTGCTCGGCAGGTAATCCAAAAGAATCATACCCTTGTGGATGCAATACATTAAATCCTTTATGACGTTTATATCGCGCATAGATATCACTGGCAATATACCCTAATGGGTGCCCAACGTGTAAACCTGCTCCAGAAGGATAGGGAAACATATCCAATACATAATACTTTTCTTTTTTGCTGTTACTATCAGCTTTGAAAGTTTCATTTTTGGCCCAGTAGGCTTGCCATTTTTTCTCTATAGCGTTATAATCGTAGCTCATCGATCTAAATTTAAGACCGCAAATTTACGATTTTATGTCACACGTTCAAGGTTTTTGAACTCTTAAAGTACTAGAGCGAAACTTGAGATGGCAAAAGCCCTCTGGCTTTTTTTTCCATAGGCAATAAACAACTATGGATAAAGGTATTTGTTGGAGTAGGCACCCCTAATTTTTCTCCTTCTTTTACTATAAATCCATTAAAGTTTTCAAGCTCTGAAGGACGCCCTGCGATGATATCTCTTTGTGTAGAAGCTGTAGAAGTATAGGGTTGTTTGCTAATAAAATCCATAATACGATCTACCATAACTTCTGGCAATGCTACTCCTTTGGCAACGCCCACTTTATAAATCTCGATAGCTGTTTGCTCTAAAATAGTTCGGGTAGCAGCACTTTCATAAAGCTCTCCTATCGTAGCTCTTGTCAATGCTCCCAATCCACTTACTGTAGCAATAAACATAAATTTACCCCAGATATCAATAGAGATATCATTAGAAATAGTACCTATAAAACCTGCCTTATCAAACACCTGTTTTATGCTAAGCAATCTTTCTGTTTTACTTTTATCAAGTTCTCCAAAAATAATTTCTGGTGGATGCCCAAAATGTGAAATCACTCCAGGGGATTCTATTTTACTATATATTTTACACAATCCTCCTAAAACATATTTTTTATCAACTACAGAAAGCACTTTTTCTGCATTATCTGCTCCATTTTGTAATGGAATAACCACCGTATCATCTTTTAAAATGGGTATAACTGATTTTGCAGTTTCTGTTACTTGCCAGGATTTTGTGCATATTAAAACGATATCTGCCTTTTCTACCTGAGCAATTGTATCTGTAACCAAATATGGGTGTGTCACAAAATCGCCATCAATACTTTTTACTTGCAATCCTTTTTGCTGTATGTTTTCAAGATGTTTTCCTCTTACAACAAAAGTTACTTTTTGTCCAGAGTTAGAGATTTTTCCTCCAAAAAAACCTCCTACTCCTCCTGCTCCTATGATTACTGTATGCATATTACTATAAAAAAGACTTAAAACCACATGATACTAAAATGTGTTTCTCAAGAATACGTTATTTGTATATCAAAGTTAGTTAACTTTATTATTTTTACAGGCAAATCAATTTATTTATGAGCTCATCTTTTGAAAAATATCAAAAACGACGACTAATTTCTTCTTATTTCTCTGTTGTAATTAGTATTTCTCTTGTATTATTTTTACTAGGGTTACTTGGTTTGCTTGTATTGAATACAAAAAAGGTTGCCGATCATTTTAAGGAAAAGATTGCCCTTACTATCTTTCTTAAAGACACTGCCAAAGAGGTTGAAATAAAACGACTAGAAAAAACATTGGCACTAGCAGAGTATACTAAATCTACTACCTATATCTCTAAAGAAGCTGCAGCAGAAGCTCACAGTAAAGACATTGGAGAGAATTTTATGGATTTTCTGGGGTACAACCCATTACAAAACTCGATCGATGTATATCTCAAAGCTGATTTTGTGGATCAAGCCAAAATAGAATCTATTACTGCTACTATTGTAAAAAAAGATTTTGTCGATGAAGTTATTTATGACCAACCGCTCATCTCTCTTTTAAACGACAATATAAAACGTATTAGTTTTTGGGTATTACTCATTAGCGGAATTTTCACTTTTATTGCAGTATTACTAATCAATAGTTCTATTCGCTTATCGGTTTACTCTAAACGTTTTATTATTAAAACAATGCAAATGGTGGGTGCTACAAAAAAGTTTATTCGACAACCTTTTGTATGGAAAAGTGTTCGATTAGGAATGATCGGAGCTATTGTAGCTTTAATTGGCGTTGGTATTGTTTTATTTTATCTAGACAAAGCTTTTCCCGAGCTGGCCTTACTAGACGATAAAATATTACTCATCATATTATTTGTGGGAGTTTTTGGCATAGGTGTTTTGATTACCTGGATTAGCACATTTTTTGCTACTCAGCGTTTTTTAAACCTAAGAACTGACGAATTATATTATTAGTTTATTCACAGAGGTTATAGCATAAGGGTATTCATTCAGAAATAGTCAAGACTCTATAGAGGCATTTCTTATAAACATTATAGAATCCATTTTGTTGTAGGCATTACATTGCCATACGTATTTATATAATAGAAAAGTTTCCTTACAAAAATCATCATATATCTAATCGTTATTGCCTATTTTGAGCTTGTTGAAGGTCTCATCACAGGTGCTATACTTGATTTTTCTTCTTCACTGAAGCAAAAAAACTCTAATTTTCCTCACCAACCTGAGCACCATTACACCTCTACATATCAATCAACTACACAATCACTATCAGATCGAGCACAGTCGAAATCTAATAACCCGAATTCGATTAATATCAAGTATTCTATAAAAGCGTCAATGGTAGTGATTTTTCATAGTGAAGCGGAGAAAAATTGTATCGGTCTTTCGGTAAGCTCAAGATGACAAAGTTTTCAGAACAAAAAACCTAGTCACCCTGAGCCTATCGAAGGGCAAAACTCTTAACAGAATTTCACTCAAATAGACGCATTTCAGATTAATCGAATTCAGGTTAATAAATTGAAGTCAACTACTTCTGGGCAAGTTCACAAGGTATCTAGCGGAAAAACATTTTTTACATTACGAGGCAAGCCTCGGAGAATTAAATTCCACAATGTGGATTAAAAAAACACCTCTCGACTGCGCGGAGGCAGAAGAAATAGACTCACTTATGACACGCTAAAAAAAATCGTTTAACAGTCTAACTCAGGTTACTAAGAAATACAATTGAATAAGAAAAACATTTCAATTGATCAAAAAATCATCATTTTTCGCATGAATCAAAAAAGTTAAAACGAATTCTTATCATACAATTTAATTATATACTTATTTCACAAATAATCTTTTGACCACGATCTCTGCCTCTTTTACAATGTTAATCAAATATATTCCAGCAGATAATTGAGGTACCGAAACCTTATTATTAATAATTTCTCCTTGCCCCATTAGACGTCCAGAAATATTAAATATTTTATAATTAGCACGCTTACCATATCCCTTTATAAATACATCTCTTTGGTCATTCGATAATACTGTTGGGTATATTGTTATTTTATTTTCTCCTGATTTAGCACTAAAGGGTGCATTAAAAGATCTTCCAAATACCTGAACCCAATAATTTTTGACTCTTGCCATACCAATCTCTGTAAAGTTCGCACTCAATATATTTTTCTTATGTCCGCTACTATTCATCCATCCATTATGCACTTGATTTACAGAACTATAACCGTTGGCTATATTTTCTCCATAACTGTTCCATGAATATCCCTGATCGGTAATTCGTTCTCCTACACTTGATCCATTAGATCCCGTATGTGAGAAAAAATTATTATCATTCATATCATTTGCATGAAACAATGCAGCAGCAACAAGCTTGGCATTCATTTTTAAAGGTTGTTTACCATTATTTGCTCTTGCTATATTTACTAAAGCCAAAAGATCTAACATTTCCTGAGGGAAATCTCCTACGGTATTTTTGAGTGTAGTTACATTTATTTTATTAGAAAATGCAGATGCTTCTCCGTTACTATTTTTGGCTCTTACCGAAAAATTATATGTAGTCTCTGGCTTTAACCTTGTTAACGTGATAGTTTTAGCTCCTTTTACATTATCTATTATTTGATCATCATTATAGATTTCAAACATTGTGGTATTCACCAAGGCTCCATCAATACCCCAACTAAGTACTACAGAATTGCTAGTGATGTTTGACGGCTTTAAATTGATTGGTGTTGGAAGTGGTGATATTCTTCCTATAGTAAACGATTTGGTTTCTTTAGATGTAAATGTAGCTCCAGAAACGAGCGTAGTACCATTCAAATTTAGCTCATATTTCCCTTCTCCGTATTTACAACAAAGGCCATCTCCAAAAGAGTCATCAATAACAAAGTTATAAGCACCATCCTCTAGACATATTTTTTCAGATACATTAGCACTACCATGCTTATAATCTTTCCCCGACAAGATTACTTTCCCTGATTGATTTTCAATTCTCCAGCTAATATCTATTGGCCAATTATCAAAAATAACTATTACTTCTACTTCTGAACAAGCTATTCCTGATAGATTAGCATCATTATTTGTTTTTTCTTGAGTTATAGATGGGTTATCTTTAAAGAGTCTTACTGCACTATGCGCATTAAGAAATGTTGCACACAATAGTAAAAATAGCATGAGTTTTTTCATGATTTTAATGTTAAGTTAGTTTATATTTGTGATCAAAATTAAGGTATAACTCCCTAAAACAGAGTTAATCTTACCATAATAAATATTTAAAAAAAACAAACTTTATTCATCTCGGTTTTTAGAAAAAAATATTCCTTAGAATAAAAAAATTTTATTTTTTTGTTCGTCCTAAAAAGTTAAAATGAATTAGTTATTAAATTGAAGATGGGTAAAATAGGTAAAATCTGGTTTTTTAGTGTTCTAGTAATTTTCATCGCTTTTATGGCAGTAATGATTCAAACATTTCGCCCAGTTAGAAATGTACAACCAGATGATGTAATGAAGATTGATGGATTGGTAACAGATATTAAAGAAGGTCCTGGTTTTGATGTTATTATCAGTCTTAATGAGGATCACCATCATTATTATATAAACCGTGGTTTACAACACAATCTAACTATACAACAATTGCAAGAACAACTACTTAACCAATCCGTTACTTTGTATGTTGTAAAAAGATGGACTATATTTACTCGCGATAAAAATATGGGTCATATATCCAAATTGGTATTTAATAATGATATCCTGTTTAATGAAATAAGTAATTAGAAATCTAAAAACAATAGATTTTAATACGATACACATACATGAAAAAACAATCTACAAACAATACTTCTAATAAATCCAATTTTGTTTTTGGAAAGAAAAACTATATCGTCATGGCTATAGGAATTGCAGTGATAGCCCTTGGTTTTATACTAATGGCAGGAGGAGGAAGTGACGATCCTAATGTTTTTAATCCAGATATTTATAATTTTAGAAGGATTAGATTGGCTCCAACAATTGTTTTGATTGGTTTTGGAATTGAAGTTTATGCGATTTTACTTAACCCTAATAAAAAGAAAAAAGAGTAATTCGCTATTTTCTTTTACTACAAATCCCGACCATAGCAGGTATAATTATATATTTGCATCGAATTAAGAAAATCCTGTGTTTTTATGGAAATTATCGATGCAATCATTTTGGGAGTCATACAAGGGCTTACCGAGTTTTTACCTGTCTCTTCTAGCGGTCATTTAGAACTTGGCAAAGCTATATTAGGTGATCAGAGTGTTCCCGAAGAGTCTTTACTTTTTACAGTAGTATTGCATTTTGCAACAGCACTTAGTACCATTGTAGTTTTTAGAAAAGATATTATAGAAATCATAAAAGGATTGTTCGCTTTTAAAAAAAACGAAGAAACCCTCTTTTCTTTCAAAATACTCCTATCTATGATTCCTGCAGTATTTATAGGATTGTTTTTTGAAGAGCAGCTAGAGAAACTCTTTGGAGGTAATATTCTGTTTGTAGGATATATGCTTCTTATTACAGCCGTTTTGCTTTGGTTTGCAGATAAAGCAAAAAGCACCCGCAAACCTGTTAGTACGTCGAATGCATTTGTTATTGGTATTGCGCAAGCTATTGCAATGTTACCTGGTATTTCGAGAAGTGGAGCCACCATATCTACCTCTGTCTTACTTGGTAATGATAAAACCAAAGCTGCTCGTTTTTCATTTTTGATGGTAATCCCTCTCATCTTTGGTAAAATTGCAAAAGACATTGTAAGTGGAGAGCTTTCTTTTTCGGGAGAAAATAATCTGTCTATAGGACTTGGGTTTGTTGCAGCCTTTATTTCTGGGCTTTTTGCATGTACATGGATGATTTCTCTAGTAAAAAAGAGTAAATTAACTTATTTTGCCGTATATTGTGTAGTTGTTGGCTTATTAGCCATCGGCTTTGGTATTATCAAATAGCCCCTCATAATGATTACCGAACAAGATTATAAAGATGGTCAAATTATTTTGATCGACAAACCCTTACAATGGACTTCTTTTCAGGTTGTAAACAAACTTCGTTGGTTAATTCGAAAGAGTTTTAACATCAAAAAAATAAAAGTAGGCCATGCAGGAACATTAGACCCTCTTGCATCTGGATTACTCGTAATCTGTACTGGTAAATTTACCAAACGCATTCAAGAGTTTCAAGGACAGACCAAAGAATATACCGGGACCATCACCTTGGGAGCTACCACTCCATCTTATGATCTGGAAACAGAAATTGACAAAACTTTTCCTATTGATGATATTTCTGATGAAATGATTCTAAATGCAACCTCACATTTTTTGGGAGAAATAGAACAATATCCCCCTATTTTCTCTGCATTAAAAAAGGATGGAAAACGATTGTATGAATATGCAAGAGAAGGAGAAAAAGTAGCTATCAACTCAAGAAAAATCATCATTAACGAATTCGAGATTACAAGAATAAATTTACCAGAGGTAGATTTTAGAGTCGTTTGCGGAAAAGGAACTTATATTCGTTCATTGGCACACGATTTTGGAAAACATCTAAATAATGGAGGGCACCTAACGGCTTTAAGAAGAACAAAAATTGGTTCGTTTTTGGTAGAAAATGCAACCACTATCGAATCTTTTGAAAGCCAGTTACAATCAAAAATGGAAACCACGTAAAATATTGTTGTATAAATGTAGTTATTAAATACCTATGGAGTTTATAGAAAAACATAAAGCCCTGATTATCACATCCATGCTAATGAGTATTGTTGTTCTTAGCTTATATAATATTACCATGTTTAATAAGCAAAAAGAACAATCTGAAATCCTTATGGAAATCCCCGAAGAATTTCTAGTAGAAGAAGAACCAGAACCAGAAGAAGAGCTTATAGCACAAGAAGACAGGCAACTGGATCCATCCAGCAGAACACATGCTGCTTATAATGAAGATTTTGAAGATCATGATGAGATTGAGCAGCGAATTAAGTCTTTGACAGAAGCAGATCAAACAGAACAAGCCCCAGAAGAAGCCTCAGAAGAAACCGATGAAAGTGAAATCCCCCTAGAGGAAGAAAAAAAACCCGCTCCAGAAGAAGAAGAGACTAATAATAGAAATAGCTCTCTTACATACAATCTTAAAGACAGAAAGTCTGTAGACCTTCCTAATCCTGTTTATACTTGTAACGGAAGTGGTAGAGTAGTCGTAAAAATTGAAGTCAACCAAAATGGTTATGTTACCAACACCAAGGTAGATAAAAAACGATCTTCTACCAGAAACGAATGTTTGTTTGACAATGCGATGGAATATGCTAGAAAAGCTTTATTCTCGTCTTCTGATATCGAAAAACAAGAAGGAAGCATTACTTATTATTTTAACTACAGCAATTAGAGACTATAGCTGAATCAGTATATAATGTTATCCAAACTAGATTTGGTATCTCATATTTCGAGGTTATTTGATATTAACAAGATGCTGAATCAAGTTCAGCATGAAAAATAATATAGACTTACCATAGTATCTTTTATTGTAATAACTTGGCAATATCGTCTGCTATATTTTTACCTTTATCTGCATTGTACCATACTTGCAAATCTTGCTTAAATTTGGCATCTAATTGACCATGCTCCTCTTTGTAATCATTAACCATTTGAGTAGCTATAGAAGGCCTGGGACCCCATGTATCGATTACCTCTTTGGTATTGCGGTCATACATAATTAATTTGGGAATAGATTTCCCTCCATTTGTTAAGAAATTACTCATCAAATCATCATGGTCATCTCGCAAAACTATTTTCAAATCTATACCTTCATTTAATGCTGCTATTTTATTAATTATCGGTAAGGATTGCGCTGCGTCACCACACCACCCTTCTGATAGGACTAACAAACCAACATTTAAGGATTTATTGGCAACAGCCTCTTTTATCTCTTCATCAATTTTGATAGTCTTATCCAATCGCTTCATTCTTCTATCATTAAGCATACTATAATTTGTCAATGCTTCTGTTTGCGTATGTCCAGTAGACTTATCTTCAGATAATAAATCACTCACTAAACTTCTATACTCTTCATAAGTATAAGAATCTGCTATCCCTTCTTCTATCAATCTCATTAGTGTTATATTTTCTGTGGTATATTTCATAATTTATCCTTTACTAATCACTAGACGATTATTATTCATAAAACTTACAGTATAACTTATAGTAATACTCTTTTTTTCGCCGCAAAGTTACTACAATACCTCTTCTATAAATCACAATAAAACTAAAAAATCTTATATTTTTCTTATGACTAATTTAAAATCATTGCTCACATAATATCCTATATTTATCCTTAAAAAAATGGAAATGGAAAAACACAGATGTGGGTGGTGTGTTGGAGACCCCTTATATGAAGCCTATCATGATAATGAATGGGGAGTACCACTTCATGATGAGCAATTATTATTTGAATTTTTGATATTAGAAACTTTTCAGGCAGGACTAAGCTGGATTACCATTTTACGGAAACGCGAAAATTTTAGAGAAGCGTTTGACAATTTTGACTATCATCGTATCGCTACTTATACCGATAAAAAAAAAGAAGCATTATTACAAAACCCTGGAATTATACGAAATAAACTAAAAGTAAAATCTGCTATTACAAATGCTCAAAACTTTATTAAAATTCAGGAAGAGTTTGGAAGTTTTGATTCGTATATCTGGAGTTTTGTTAAAAACAAGCCTATCCAAAATGAGTGGAAACATTATAAAGATTCTCCTGCTACCACTGCTATTTCTGACGCTATAAGCAAAGACCTAAAAAAACGGGGTTTCAAATTTGTAGGATCTACAATTGTATATGCTTTTATGCAGGCTATTGGCATGGTAAACGATCATGAAATAAATTGTTTTAGATACAAAAAAGTATAACTCTTTTCTTCGAACTTTCTCTTCTGTAAAATACTACATGAATACGATTTCCCTTCCATATGATTTAATAAATGACGAATTGCACGACGTCTGCTTTTATAATTATAGTAGTAAAGGCACTAAATTGAATCATAGTGTTAATTTTGGATATCATGTGATTAATTTTCTTATCGAAGGAACCAAAGGAATTGTATCACCAGAAAAAAAAGACATAATAGGTCATAACCATATAATTCTTATACGATCAGGAAATTGCTTAATGACAGAAACCGCATCATCCAATGGAAACTATTTAAGTTATCTTTTGTTTTTTAACGATTTGGCAATTAGTAATTTTAAAAATAGATTTAACCTCTCTTCTACTTCAAAAACCAGAGCAACACCAACTTCTTTTCTTACTATCCAAAAAGATGAGTTTATTGCAAATTTTATCACTTCGTTAAGATTTTTATCCGAATCAAAAGCCATATGGCAAGTCAAATTTGAAGAATTTATGCTTTATCTCATAGAACAACAAGGAATACATCTATTAGATTTTTTTAATCCTAGCACTCAAAACACAACAATAAATACCGTTATTGAGAATAACTTAATGAATGATATTTCGCTACAAGAATTGGCTTTTTTATGTAATATGAGTTTATCATCTTTTAAGAGAAGGTTTTATGAGACCTATAATGACACCCCTTTTAACTGGATACAAAATAGACGGTTGGATCTGGTCAAACAACAACTGCAAATAGATAATATTCGTCCATCAGACATCTATTTAGAATACGGTTTTAGCAATCAATCTAGTTTTACACAAGCTTTCAAAAAACGATTTGGTATTACTCCTAAGCAATATCAAAATACTTCAAAATTGAACTTTTAAGAACATTTTTTGAACTTCTTAGAGCAACTCTTATTATTTTCAAATTCTATTTTTGTTACTATCAATAAAAACAAATTATGACATGAAAAAAATAACCTTTTTACTATTTAGCCTATGTTTCTCTTTCGGTTTTTCTCAAACCTTTACCCTAAAGAGCACCGAACTAAGTGGGCAAGCTACCGTTGATCAATTATTTAATGGCTTTGGTTGTACTGGAAAAAATATATCGCCACAGCTTAGCTGGGAAAATGCTCCTAAAGAAACCAAAAGCTTTGCTATTACTATTCATGATCCTGATGCGCCTACAGGAAGTGGGTGGTGGCATTGGATTGTTTTTAATATCCCAAACACCATTACAGAACTACCATCAGATGCTGGAAATGTATCCAAAAACTTACTTTCAAAAGAAAGTATTCAAAGTAAAACAGACTTTGGTACATATGGATATGGTGGACCTTGTCCTCCAGAAGGACATGGTATACATCAGTATATTATTACTATACATGCGCTCAAAACAGAAAAGCTTGAGCTTGATAAAGATGCCAGTCCTGCCCTGGTTGGTTATTATCTAAATTTTAATACTATCAAAAAATCTTCTTTAATATTTTACCACAACAGATAATCTGAACATAAAATAGATGAGCGGAGATTTATAGTTTTACACCAAAAGCTAGATCTCCGGCATCTCCTAACCCGGGAACAATATAACTCTTATCATTAAGTTTCTCATCTACCGCTGCTATCCATAAATGCGTGTTCTCTGGAAATATACCTTTAATATATTCAATTCCTTGCTCAGAACCAATTACAGAAATAATATGAATCTGTTCTGGTATACCACGCTCTTTTAAAGCTGAAAATGTAGTTTCTAACGTTTTTCCTGTTGCTAACATCGGATCTGCCAAGATCAAAACCTTATTCTCTAAAGAAGGAGAAGCCAAATATTTGACAACGATTTCGAATTCCTCTTCGCTAATCGAATGATCTCTATACGCAGAAATAAATGCATTTTCTGCTGTATCAAAATAATTCAATACTCCTTGATGCAAAGGCAATCCAGCTCTAAGTATCGCACATATCACAAGGTTATTAATAGGCACATGCATTTCTTTTGTTCCTAACGGAGTTGTGATGGTTTTAGAAGTATGCTCAAGAGTTTTACTTAGCTCATATCCTATGATTTCACCTATTCGCTCTATATTTCTTCTAAAACGCATTGTATCCTTTTGAACATGCACATCTCTAAGCTCGGCAATGAACTGATTTAAAACAGATTGGGTTACTCCTAAATTATGAATAGTCATAGGTTATTGTTAAATCGTGAGTATTATAAATAACTTAAAAAATTATCTCTTTCTATTTCTCTAGCTCCTAAACTTGCCAAGTGTTCTGTATACACTTGACAATCGATTAGTTTAACTCCTTTATCTTTAAGCATGTTTACTAGCATGATAAAACCATATTTTGAAGCATTGCTCATTTTAGAAAACATACTTTCACCACAAAATACTTTCTTATCTTCTAACCAAACCCCATAAAGCCCTCCTACCAGTTCTTCTCCTAACCAGACTTCTGTAGAAATAGCATACCCCTGTTCATTTAGTTTTATAAAAACTTTCTGTAAATCTTGTGTAATCCAAGTACCATCCTGATCCACTCGCCGAATTGTAGCACAATTAAAAATTACCTCTTTAAAACTCTTATTAAAAGTAACTTCAAATTTATTTTTTTTAATCAATTGCCGCATGCTTTTACTTACCTTAAGTTCTAAAGGAAATAATACCATTCTTGGGTTTGGGCTATACCATAAAATCGGTTGATCTTCATTATACCAAGGAAAAATACCTTGATGGTATGCTTCTAATAATCTCTCTAAAGAAAGATCACCTCCTAAGGCCAATAATCCATCTTCATTGGCATAAGATACAGGAGGAAACTTTATTATATCGGTTAGAATATACATCTACACAAATGCTTATACAACGTTAAATACTATGTAGTTGTTTGAATTAAGCAAAAAAATCGCAATATTTGTTAAGATCTTTTAAGACATATTTTGTTCATCATTGCTTTTTTGAATTCAGTTAAAAGATCATTTTATAATTATAATGAAAAGTCCGATATTTTTGTATCGGACTTTTTTATTTTCAATAATCATTTTATTGACCTAGTATCATTATAGTATTTCTCTACTTTAAAAAAAGATGATATCATCTTTTTTAGAAAGGCAAATCATCTTGCTCTTCATTAGAGAAATCTGTCGCTGGCTCAAATGCATCTGCTGGTGGCGTTGGAGGAACCGATGGATTCTGTCCTGCTGGCTGTAAGCTCTCAATTCTCCACCCCTGAATAGAGTTAAAATATTTAGTTTCACCTTGAGGGTTTACCCATTCGCGACCTCTTAAATTAATACTGATTTTTACATCCTGTCCTACTTGAAAAGCATTTAACAAGTCACATTTGTCCTGAACAAACTCAACCATAATTTGTTGTGGGTATTGCTCTTCGGTTGTAACTACAATTTCTCTCTTTCTAAAACCGTTGCTCCCAAAGCTTTGGGTCTCACCTATCATTTTAACTTTACCTTGTACTTCCATTCTATTGTATTATTATTTTGCTGCTAAAATATTCCATGCTGTATCTATATCATCTTGATCAAGATACTGCTTTGCAAATTTATGAATTTCTATCTGGTTAACCTCTCGAATTTTATCCTTAATATCACTATGGTTATTAACAAATTCTATCGCGTCACTTTTTTCTGGAATAACACTTACATTACCTAACTTACCCAAATCATTTCCTGTAAAAATCGAACTTTGCTTTATTTCGGCAGGTAACGAATCTACTCCTACTCCAATAGCACTTAAAGGCTTAGGCACCTCGAACATTGCTTGGTTTGCACGAGTATACCAATTTCCTCCCATGCGTGCTACCTGATCTATTTTATGTTGATCAATCCCGCCGCTACTGTCCATAACTTCTTCATTGATATGCATCAATAGGACTTCACAAATAATTAAATTACCTGCACCACCCTCTTTTCCTAAAGCTACAACTTCATTTACCTTACACTCGAACTGAACGGGAGACTCACCAACTCGATATGGACTCACTTTTTCTGATGGCACCATGGTAAGACCCGATTTTATAAATTCATTTACGCCGTTAGGATATTCGGTACTAGATAACGACATCTGTTGTACTATATCATAATTTACAATATTGATCACAACTTCTTTGGTTGCATTTGCATTATCCAAAGTATGTTTGGTCGTATTGTTTCTTACCCTTCTGGCCGGTGAAAAAATTAAAATCGGAGGATTTGCACTAAATACGTTAAAAAAACTAAATGGAGATAGATTGGCTACACCATCTTCATCTATAGTACTGGCAAAAGCAATCGGCCTTGGCCCCACTGCTCCTAGCAACAATCCTTGTAATCTTCCTGTTGCTACTTCTTTAGGATCTATTTTTATCATAATTATACTATCTTAACACAAAGATAATCAAACTTATCTCTTAGAATTACTTATCAACGGTTTTCGTAATCTACCTATAAGCGCAATAAAATTAGTTTAAAACGTTTATATTTAAGGTTTAATTAACCGGTCTATATGAATTTCTCTGACGAGCGTAATTTTTCCAGCTATTTCATCATTATAGCTGTTTTGGTAATCACTGGCCTTGTTTTATGGAACACCTCTTTATTCATGAGACGTCTTAAAGATGATGAGCGTACTAAAGTTCAGATCTGGATACAAGCACAAAAAGCATTTGACAGTGAACAATTTGACGATTATATAGATTTATCACAGCTTATTAGCGCAACTAATAACTCTAACCCTATTGTAATAACAAATGCCAATAAAGATTTTTTTAGAGATTCTGTTGGGGCTATTATGAGACAGGGAAGGATTCAAAATATACCTCAAAATCTAAGTGAGTCTGAATTAATCGATTTTCTAAACAAGTTAAAGTCTGAAAATGAACCTATCGAGTTAGACTTAAAAAACACTGTACAATATATCTATTACGGCAACTCTGATATTTTAAACAAATTAAAATACTACCCAATTGCTATAGTCATTATCATACTCTTACTCATTGGTGTAATCTATTTCTTTTTTACAACTTCAAATGTTAGTAAACAAAATAAATTATGGGCTGGTATGGCCAAAGAAACTGCGCATCAGATAGGAACTCCTTTGTCCTCTCTGGTTGGATGGAATGAAATTCTAAAAGTAGAAAATGTTAACCCAGAATATATCGTAGAAATAGACAAAGACATTCAACGACTAAAAGTTATTACCGAGCGTTTTTCTAAAATTGGTTCTGTACCTAATTTTGAAGAGGTAGATATTGTAGTAGAAACAAAGAATGCCTATCGATATTTACAATCCAGGAGCTCTAAACTCATTAATTTTTCGATTAACCTCCCCGACAAACCTATTTATGTCTCATTAAATCCTCAATTATACAGTTGGACCATAGAGAATTTGGTTAAAAATGCTATTGACGCGATGCGAGGAAAAGGTGATTTAAACATCGATCTTATAGATGATTCTAAACGGGTATACATAAGAGTTATAGATACAGGTAAGGGAATTCCTAAAAGTAAATTTACCAAGATTTTTGAGCCCGGTTATACTTCAAAAAGTAGAGGTTGGGGATTAGGATTATCACTTGTAAAAAGAATCATAGAAGAATATCATTTGGGAAAAATAAAAGTTCTTTCTTCTGAAATTGGTAAAGGAACTACTTTTCAGATCACACTTCGCAAGTCATAACTAATCTGACTTTTGATAGCAAATACGCCGTGTTATATTTTAGAAAATATGGCTAATTTTCAATAACAAAAAGCATACGATGTCTTATATTATATAAAATAAAATCCCTGGCCGGATTAAAAATATTTATTTTCATTATAGGACTTCTATTCTTGTTATGTAAAAGCTCTTGTACTTCTACGAAAAAAGAAAGTAATCTTCCAAACATAATTGTATTTCTGGTAGACGATATGGGGTTAATGGATACCTCTGTTCCTTTTTTGGTGGATATGAATGGTAATTTAATCAACTATCCATTAAATGATTATTACAAAACTCCCAATATGGAAAAACTAGCAGCACAGGGTATTCGGTTTACAAATTTTTATGCCCATTCGGCCTGCTCACCAACGCGTGCCTCAATTCTTAACGGCCAAAACTCTGCACGTCATGGAGTGACTAATTGGATTCGATCAGAAAACAATAACCGAACAGAATTTGACCCATCAAACTGGAATTGGAAAGGGCTATCAAAAAAAACAGTAAAATTACCCTGAGTTTTGAAGAAAAAAGGTTACAAAACTATTCATGTCGGCAAAGCTCATTTTTGCCCATTTAACAGTGAGGGAGAAAACCCATTTAACCTGGGGTTCGATGTAAATATTGCTGGTAGTTCTATAGGAGAGCCTGGGAGTTACTATGGTACAAATGGTTTTGGACATATTAACGGAAATAAATCAAGAGCTGTTTTGAATTTAGACAAATATCACGGGCAGAATATTTTTCTCACAGAAGCATTAACCCTTGAAGCTAATATTGCAATATCAAAAGCCAAAGAAGAAGAAAAACCCTTTTTTCTTTATATGTCTCATTATGCTGTACATGACCCTTTTCATTCTGACCCTCGTTTCGAAAATAACTACAAAACCTCTGGAAAACCAAAACCAGCTCAGGCATACGCTACCCTGGTAGAAGGTATCGATAAATCATTAGGGGATATTATACTACATGTCAAAAAACTGGGAATAGGAGAAAATACATTAATTCTATTTATAGGTGATAATGGATCAGACGCTCCTCTACCTGCTAAAAACAACTATAGTAGCTCTTCTCCTTAAAAAGGCAAAAAGAGTAATCATTGGGAAGGAGGTATGCGAGTACCATTTATTGCATCATGGATTTCACCTAACCCCAAAAAAAATTGTCAAAAAAACACACCTATCATTCACAATGCTGTGTAACAACAACTAGGATCTGTCATAGACATTTTCCCCACTATATGTAAAATAGCAAATATACATTCTCCCAACGAACACATTATAGATGATTTTAATCTGCAACATCAGTTAAATGGCCATAAAAACAAGAACCGTAATGACCTTTTTCTAAATCATTTCACACATGGAAAACAGCGCACAAATTATTTTACAAGCTTAGTAAAATCAGACTGGAAAGTCATCTATCATTATCAAATAGAAGCCCCTCCTGTTTATGAATTATTCAATCTTAAAGATGATCCTTTTGAAACTAATAATCTGGCAGTTAAAAACCCAAAACAACTTAAGGTTATGATGAAAGTATTATCTGATGAAATGAAAAATAAAAAAGCCCTTTTTCCTGAAAAAGAAGGGACCCCATTGAAATTAATTTTACCTAAACCTTTAGAAAGCATGCTTCAGCTACTATTAAACAACTATATCCCAGAATAACATCTATCATAAAACCCTAAATTATTCAACCCAGTTTAAGAAAATTTCATTTTTGTAATTTTCGATATTCTAAAAAAAGTATAACAATATTTTCTTCAGAACGTTATATGATTTTATCATACTCCAAATATCAATACTGTGAAAACCGAATATATTGTCTTAAAAGAAGCTGTTCTGACCAATAATTGCCCCGAATGTTACTCTACAGAAGGAATGGTATTATCCTTTAAACAGCAACGAGTAAAAACCAAACTACTTACAAAAACCAAAGCAAATATTATAGAAAGTATTAACTGTAATAAATGTGAAAGTCAGATTTTTCCAGGACAATGGACTGTCGATATCGAAAGAGTATACAACTATCATAAAAAAACAATTACACGTATTTCGAGTTCGATACGTTTTAGCCCTCTATTCTATGGGATACTGATTTTTTTTACTCTGCTAGTTGTTACCGGAGTTTATATATTTTTAAATAAATAAACCCTTAGAATTTTTTCATTATTTGCCTAAGATCTTCTGTAATAAGAAAAGTTTGGTTCTTGTTAAAATCAAAACAAACAGCTACATCGTGTCCTTCTGCACACAATACTCCATCATCATTATATAATTGATGATACAAACCAAAACTTGAATTTTTGATAAACTCGACTTTGGTTTTTATCAGCACATTACCAGGAAAAAACAATGGGTTTTTAAAATCACATTTTGTAGACACCAGCATGGGGCCTTTTTTGGTCTCTTCATATAATTTTGCCAGGCCAGTAACTTCCCAAAACTGAACTCGGGCACTTTGCATGTATTTCATAAAATTTACATTATTTACATGCTGATAGGTATCCATTTCGCTCCAATCTATCCTAAGCTGAAGTGATAACTTAAAATCTGAGTCTGACATTAGAAATGGGATTGAATTTGCGCTGCAAGAGATTCAAAGTCTGACTTCGACATTGTAACCTTGTGCTGAAATGTCATTTCTTTCATTTCATTTAACGGAATCAGGTGCACATGTACATGGGGTACTTCTAGTCCCACAACAGCAATACCTACTCGTTCGCAGTCCACTGTTTTTTCTATTGCTATAGCAACTTTTCTAGAAAAACGCATAAGCCCCAGGTAAGTTTCTTCATCCAGATCAAAAATTTTATTTTCTTCTTTTTTGGGCACACACAATGTATGTCCTTTTGCATTAGGATTAATATCTAAAAAAGCATAAAAATTCTCATCTTCGGCAATTTTATACGACGGAATTTCTCCGTTAATAATTTTAGTAAATAGGGTAGGCATTAATTAATTTATTAGTTGGTTTACAATTTTGAAATATAGTTTATTTAATAATCACACCCAAGGACGAAATACAAAAAATAACTGTTACCAAAAAGTAAAAAATCAATCAAAACTCTTCTAATTTTGCATTACTCCAATCCTAAAAACAAAAAAACCTGATTTTATGAACGGTATACATCATAAGATTAGATTTTTTATCCTCCAATGGTAATCATACTTCTATTTTTAAGATGTTGATCAGGCTTATTAAATGCTTCAAGAGTATCCATCCCGTTACGTATTTTTCGTTTTGATCGAATTGATTTTTTTATAATATTAGTGATCGATTCACCCGATCTTAACGGAGTTAACAAGTCTGATTCTTCTGATGAAAACAAACAGTTTTTTATACGTCCGTTAGCCGTTAATCGTATTCTATTACACCCGTCACAAAAAGGATTAGTTACAGAGCTTATAATGGCAAAAGTCCCTTTATACCCTTTAATTCTATAGCTTTTGGTGGTATCATTAAAAGCATCTGCTTCCTTTATGACATCAGATTCTTTATAATATTCATTTACTTTTGACAAAACCTCTTCTAAAGAAACCAACTTTTTCATATTCCATTTATTACCATCAAATGGCATAAACTCAATAAAACGAACTTGTATTGGCAACTCTTTACTAAGTTTGATAAAACTGATGATTTCATCATCATTAACTCCTTTCATCAAAACACAGTTAACCTTTACATTAACTCCTTCGTTAACCAATAAAATAATGTTTTGATAGACTTTCTCAAAATAGGATCTTCGCGTAATTACTTTATTTTTTGTAGCATCCAAGGAATCCAAACTTACATTAAGTGTTTTGATGCCGTATTTTTTAAAGTCTTTAATAAATTGATCTGCAATGACACCATTGGTAGTCATTGTTAATTGCACAGGCAACGATGCTAGTTTTTCTAAAATAAGCGAGACATCTTTACGAATCAAAGGCTCACCCCCCGTTAATCTAATTTTGGTAACACCATGTTTCACAAACTCTTTGGCAATACTATAAATCTCTTCATACGTCATAATATGAGATTTGGGAGATAACTGAACCCCATCTGCCGGCATACAATATGTACATCTTAAATTACATCTTTCAGTAAGCGATATACGCAAATAGCTATGTGCTCTACCAAAGGTATCTTTAAGCACATCGCTTATGCCGGGTTTTATAGAATTTACCAAGTTTGTTTTTAGTTTAGTCATGTCGTGCTCCTTTTAGGACTCTAAATACATGTAATACTTCGGGGAAAATAGCATCCATCGACTCTTTAGCTCCATTTGTTGATCCAGGTAATGCCAATACTAATGTATTACTAATGGTTCCTGCAATACTGCGAGATAACATTGCATAAGGCATACGATCTTGCCCATATTTACGTATTGCTTCTTCAATACCTGGTATGGTTCTGTCTAAAAGAGGTGATAATGCATCGGGAGTTACATCTCGTCTGGACAATCCTGTACCTCCTGTATAAATAATAAGGTCTACGCCCTCTTTTTGATAATGTATTGCTTTTTCTTGTATGATTTTAGATTCATCAGGAATAATTATATAGTCCAAAATATCCACTTCACATTTTTCTAATTTAGACACAATTGCTTTACCCGCCCTATCTTCTTTTTTTCCTTGCGAAATAGTATCAGAACAAACAATAACCGCAGCTCTAAGATCATTTCTAAATTTATCTTTATAATCAGACTTACCTCCTTTTTTTTCTAACAGTTTTATTTGATAAATTTCTATTCCTTTATCAATAGGTTTCAGCATATCATACATGTTTAATGCTACTATACTTGCCCCATGCATCGCTTCTACTTCGACTCCTGTTTTATAGATAGTTTTTATGGTTACTTTTACAACGATTTCTAATCCCTGGATTTCATACTCAATACCTGTATATTCTATAGGTAAGGGGTGGCAGTCTGGTAATAATTCTGGTGTTTTTTTTACTCCTAATAATCCGGCCGCTTTACTCATAGCAAACACATCTCCTTTGGGCACTGTACCATTTTCTATAGCCCTTATTGTTTCAGTTTTACTAACTTTTACAATTGCTTGTGCTACTGCTACTCGTAGCGTAGTTGCTTTATGAGTGATATCTACCATACTGCTTAATTAAAAATCAGAAATTTGGGCATACAATTTCCACACTGACTTTATTCAATATTATTTTATTTTTCTAATTATTCTCTTTCCATTGATAAGAATCATCTTCAAACATTTCTTTTCCAAAAACTGGCACATCTGCCTTAATAGCCTCTACAATATACTCTAATGCTTCGAAAACCACTTTTCTTCTGGCAGAAGAAACAAATACAAACAGACACACTTCTCCCGCATATACTTTTCCTATACTGTGATAGATATGCATACAGGTAAGATCAAACTTTTCAAAAGCTTGTTCTCTTATTTCATAGAATTTTTGGTTTGCCATTTCCTGATAAGCGGTATATTCTATTGCAGCAACTCGTTTTCCATCTATATCATCTGTACGAACCTGTCCCAAAAAAATATTATGAGCGCCTATTGTTGTTTTTATTTGATGTTTTGCAATAGATGTCCCAATAAAATCTGGAGAAATAGCACCTTCTACAAAAATATTCTTTAACTTCTTTTTTTCTGTATTATCTTTTATGATCTGTGACATTTGGTTTATTATTATATAAAGCTATTGCTCCACCGTTAATATGCGATACATTCTTAAAATCATGTTGAAGTAACATCTCTAATGCTTTCTTACTTCGAATCCCCGATTGGCAAAAAACAACAAGTTCTTTATCCTTCGGTATTGTATCAATTTTTTCTTCAAGTTCTCCCAGAGGTATATATATTGGATTTAAATTGTCGATTTTAGGTTGTTCATGCTCTTCTCGTACATCAATAAAACATGCATTTTTGATCAAAAACGCATCTTTTGCAGTAATGTCTACTCCTTTTTTGATTCCACAAAAAAGATCATAATCTGTCGTTTCAAAACTTGTTGCCATATCTAGTACTTTAATCACTTGTGACTCTACTCGCGGAACGCCAAAAGCCAAGGATTGATTGGTTAGACAATCATATGTAAATAATTTACCACTTAAAACATCTCCTAGTTCTAAAACAATCTTCAACACCTCATTTGCCTGCATACTACCTATGATACCAGGCAATACTCCCAGAACTCCGATTTCTGCACAAGAAGGAACGCTTCCCGCTGCTGGTGGTTCTGGAAATAAACATCGATAGGTAGGTCCGTTTTTATAATTAAAAACAGCTACTTGTCCTTCATACTTAAAAATAGCTCCATATACTAACGGTTTTTGAGATAGTACGCAGGCATCGTTTACCAAATAGCGCGTAGAAAAGTTATCCGTACCGTCTACTACAATATCATATTCAGAAAAAAGAACTATTGCATTTTTGGTTGTTAATTTTTCTGGATATGCTACAATATCGATATCTGGATTGAGATCTGTAAGCCTATTTTTTGCTGCTATAGCCTTATTAACTCCTACAGAGCTTTTGCCGTATAGAATTTGTCTATGTAAATTAGAGATATCTACGATATCAAAATCAACAATTCCTATTTTACCTATTCCTGCCGCAACCAGATATTGTAATATTGGGCACCCTAACCCTCCTGCTCCTATCACCAACACTTTAGCTGCAGCTATTTTTTCTTGTCCTGCTACTCCTATTTCGGGTAGAATAATTTGTCTGTGATATCTTAAATTAAAAGAATCCATTATTTATTTTTAATATACTACCCCCCTGCAAAAGGAGGTAAAAGTGCAATTTCTGCCTCATTGTTAATCAAATAATCATCTGAAACCAGTTGATGGTTTACAGCTACTTTAAAATCTTTGTATTTTAATTCGGGATATTGATTTTTTAGTTTTTCTACCAATTCTAACACAGAACATGTATTGGTATGCATACGTTCTTCTGTATGCTTTGTTGCTTCAGTCAACATCCCAAAATATTTAATGGTTAATTGCATTTTCAATTATTTTTAACTCTCCCATCGTATTAATATTAGACACGTAAAAAGACTCTTTTTCAGAAATCTTAATCGTCTTTGTTTTTAAGCTAAGAATTAATCTACGCAAACGTCTTTCATTATCAGAAAGCAATGCTGCACACTTTGCTTCGCATCGTTTTTTGTAAAGCGCAATTAGTGGTATCGTTTTTCCCTTAGCTTCAAATTGAACCACATCATAATCCTCATCCTTATATGCTAGCAATTTTTTCAAAACGTCTGTTGTAACCATAGGAACATCACAACTTAGCACTATATTATTTTCTGTTTCAGAATATCGAAGCCCTGTTAAAAGTCCTGCTACGGGCCCTGCATTTGGCACACTATCTTCTATTCGTTTTCTTGTATAGTCATCATAACAGGTATTACTACTTACTATAACAATCTCTTTTACCAAAGGTTTTACAGCATTTATAATATGATTTATAAAAGGTTTCTCTTTTAATAAAACCAATCCTTTTTCACTTCCCATTCTGCTGCTTTTACCTCCTGCCAGCACTATAGCGGTAATATCTTTTTTTATATTCATATACCTGCAGATTTAAAAGGAAGTTTGTTTTAATTCATCATCCAGAAAACTCCAACATTTTTGATTGATAGAATCAAAAGTTGCTATCATTTGTTTTCCGTAAGCTGTTATTTGTGCTCCTCCGCCTCCTTTTCCTCCTATCGAGGTCACCACAATAGGTTGTTGAGCAGTCTTATTCATACTATCCAAAAGTTTCCATGCCTTTTTATAAGACATCTCTATTTCCTCTGCAGCCTTTCGTAATGAATTTGTTTTCTGAATAGCTTTTAACAATTTAACCCTTCCTTCTCCCAAAAAAACTCCGTCATCTGATTCTATCCAGATCCTACTTTTTATACGGTAATTCATTTTATAAATCGTTAGGTTTTCAAAGATACAACGGGTGTTCTAATAAAATCATGACATTTATCATCATTTTAACAGATTTGCCAGCAATATACTGATTAAGAAGGCAGAAGAATTACTTGTACCTCATCTTGAGGTTGCACCTCAATTGTTTCTTCAGAAAGATAGATCAATGCATTTGCCAAAGCAAAAGATCGTAACATCGATGAAGCCTGCCCATCTAATAAAGTTACTTTTCCCCCTTTTACGATAGCTTTTAAAAATTCTGCTCTTTGTCCTTTCTTTTTATAATAAAAATCAGCAATAGCAACTTCTCTTTTCAGATGATATTCTGGGTTTCCAGACATCTTAAATAATGTAGGTAATGCGTATAAATAAAAACAGCTTAAGGACGATGCTGGATTGCCTGGCAATGCAAATATGGTTGCATTAGCTTTTTTAGCAAAAAAAAGTGGCTTTCCAGGTTTTTGCTTTACTTTATAAAAGATTTCATCAACATCTAGTGCCTTAAGTGCTTTTCCTACAAAGTCATAATCTCCAACAGAAATTCCACCAGAAATCAAGACCATATCATAGTGTTCAATTGTATTTTGTAAAAGATCATATGTCAAATCATAATCGTCTTCTACTTTAAAACAGGACACATCGGGATACCCAGATGCTTCAAGAGCAGTCAAAAGCATCACCGAATTACTCTCATAAATTTGCCCATGTTTTAATTTTTGACCCGGAGGCACTAACTCATTTCCTGTGGTTATTAATGCAATTGAAGGTTTTTGGAACACATCGATATGCGTAACTCCTATTGAAGCTAAGTAACCGATTCCTGCTGGTGTAAGTAATGTTTTGGCAGCAAGAGCTATATCTCCTTTTTTTACTTGCTCTCCTACGGGACGTATATTACTATCTACTTTTGCTTGTTCTTCTAAAACAAGCTTACCATCGAGCACCTTTGTTTTTTCTTGCATGATAACTGCCATAGCGGTAGAAGGTACGGGAGCTCCTGTAAAAATTCTTGTTGCAACACCTCGCTCTAGTTTAGGGTTTTTATGATCCCCAGCCTGTATTTCTCCAATAAGTTCAAAAGAATTTTCTTCTATAGACCCCAAAGCATACCCATCCATAGCCGATTGTCGAAAAGGAGGCATATCTATCATAGACATAACATCTTTTGCCAATATACAACCTTGTGCCTTGGATATAGGCAAACTGATTATCTTATCTGTATTTTGTACGTTTTTATCTATTAATCGCAATGCTTCTTCTACAGCTATCATAAATATTTAATTTCATCTATCTAATACCAACAAAACTATTAAATTAGAGTTATATAACATCTTCTTTCAACATTTTCTTATTACAATACTTATAGTAACAACACCAATAAAACCTACTGTAAACAGATCAAACACCGTTTCAAAAACCAATAAAAAAACGTACCTTGTTCTTAATAACTCTTAAAAACATTTGGGGCATGAAAAAAATCACATTACTACTACTATTGATCAGTAGTAGTATTATCGCACAAACAACTATTAAAGGAAAAGTTTTGGACGACAGTAATCAACCAATTCCCGGGGCAAATATCACCCTAAAAGGATTGTCTGGAGGAACGGTCTCTGATTTTGATGGACTATTCACTTTAACAGTTGATGAAACACCACCTCTTACGCTTATTGTAAGTGCTATTGGATTCGAAAGTTCTTCTACCGATATTTCTGATCAAAATACTGATGTCAACATCATTCTAAAAGCGGGAACAGAACTTGATGAAGTTGTTATCTCTGCATCCAGAACTCCTGAACGCATCTTCGAATCCCCTGTAAGTATAGAACGTTATGACAGCAAGGAAATCAAAAATACGGCATCTGCAGATTTTTATGGCGGATTAGAAAACTTAAAAGGAGTAGACATCAACACCAACAGTTTAACCTTTAAATCTATAAACACAAGAGGTTTTGCAGATTTTGCCAATAATCGATTTGTACAACTGGTAGATGGTATGGATAATACCGCACCTGCATTAAACTTTGTATTAGGAAACTTATTAGGAATGACAGAACTTGATGTTAACAGTATAGAACTGTTACCAGGAGCTTCTTCTGCGCTATATGGGGCCAACGCTTTTAACGGTATCCTGTTTATGACCAGTAAAAATCCTTTTGATCATCATGGGATTAGTGCTTATTTCAAAGGAGGGATCACCTCGCAAGAAGCTGCAGGAGACAATGAATTTTATGATTATGGCATACGTGTTGCTCACAAATTTTCAGACAAATTTGCTGCGAAAGCTAACTTTTCTTATCTGCGCGGAACCGATTGGTTCGCTACCAATACAACAAATGTTTTAAACCCTGCAACCGATCGATCAGATCCTAATTATGATGGTGCCAATATTTATGGTGACGAGGTAAGTACTAATATTAGAGGAGTAGGAGAACTATTGGTAGATAAAGGAATCTTACCTGCTGGTGCAGAAAACCTTTTACCGGATCAAAGCGTGAGTAGAACCGGGTATGCAGAACAAGACTTAAACACCTATCAAGCAGAAAGCATTAAGTTTGACACTTCCTTGCATTATAGACCTTTTGCAGATGACCTGGAAATCATTTATAACGGAAAAATTGGCAAAGGAACTACCATTTATCAAGGAGGAAATAGATATGCAATACGCAACTTCTTTTTACAACAACACAAATTAGAAGTTAAGAATGACAATTTTTTTGTTAGAGGATATTTAACCGACGAAGATGCAGGAGACTCTTATGACACACGTTTTACCGCAATCAATATCAATCAAAGCTGGAAAGATAATGAAACCTGGTTTGGAGAATATGCAGGCACATTTGTACAAGAAACACTTGCCGGGGTTCTACCAGAGCAAGCACATGCCACTGCCCGACAAGTAGCCGATACCGGAAGATTACTTCCAGGTACTCCAGAATTTAACCAGGCCTTTGAAAAAGTTACGGCAGATCCTAATTTAGATACAGGATCAAAATTTCAAGATGCCACCCAGCTTAGACATGTAGATGCAAATTATAATTTAACCCATATGATTGGGGATTTTGCAGATATTCAAATAGGAGGGTCTTTTAGAGAATATAAACTAAATTCATCAGGTACTATCTTTACCGATTTTGATGGCCCCATTCGATATTCTGAGTATGGTATCTATTCACAAATTGTAAAGAAATTTGCTGATGAAAGAGCAAAAGTAACGGCTTCTGTTCGTTATGATAAATCAAAACTATTTGATGGCAATTTATCCCCTAGGCTATCTGTGGGGTATACCTTGGGCGTAGAAAGAGATCACAATCTTAGAGCCTCTGTACAAACTGGTTTTAGAAATCCAACTACCCAAAATTTATATATTGGATTAGATATTGGACGTGCTATATTGGTGGGGTCTGCAAAAGACAATTTGGATAGAGATGTTAGAACATTTGATGATTTAAGTAATTCTGGCGAAGGTATCGTAGGTTCTGATGAAGTAACTATTGTAGGTAGGCAAGCCTATGAAAACTCATTTTCATTAGCTTCTGTACAAAGCGGAAATCCAGAAAATTCTAATGCAGAAATCGTAAAACCTGAAAAAATTACTGCTTTTGAAGTTGGTTATCGAGGTAAGGTTCATTCTTTTATTATTGATATCAGCGGGTACTTTAACCAATATAAAGATTTTATCTCTACAGAAAGTGTCATTGTTCCATATTATGGCCAAGTTGGAGATAATACCTTATCACTTGCTGCAATACAAAATGAGGACTTCCAAATTTACCAAACTTATACAAACACAAGTGCAACCATAAAATCCTTGGGAGCTACGGTTGGAGTAAATACAAGGTTACCAGGTAATTTTGATGTTGGCGTTAATTATACCTTTGCAGAACAAGGCTTCAACAAAGACGAAGATCCTGATTTCCTTACTAATTTCAACACTCCAAAACATAAGGTAAAAGCTTCTTTGGGTAATGAAAATTTATTTAAGAATTTTGGCTTCAACACTAGTTACAGATGGAGTGACAGTTATTTCTGGGAAGCTACTTTTGGTAACGGTGATGTACCTTCTTTCTCTGTTATTGACGCACAGATTAGCTACAAAATCCCAAAATTAAAAGCCATTTTGAAAGCAGGAGCCACCAATATAGGAGGTGATGAATACTTTACCGCATTTGGTACTGGTTTTATAGGATCACAATACTATATTGGTCTATCACTAAATAATCTATAACAACTTTTAATCATTGTAAAGAAATTAGATATGAATACTCAATATAAATGGCTACTACTCTTCTTAATTTTTGGATGTATAGCCTGCGAATCTGATGATAATACGACCGATACTTCAGAAGAAATTGCAATTACTTCTGGAAATGCTGATTTCTCTAAATATGTTGCTGTAGGAAACTCTCTAACCGCAGGGTTTACCGATGGTGCGTTATTTATTGCGGGTCAAGAAAACTCTTTACCCAATATTTTAGCAAAACAGTTTGCTTTGGCCGGAGGAGGAGAGTTTACACAACCTTTGATGAGCGATAATACTGGAGGATTTCTTTTTGGAGGAATCCCAATGAATGATGGTAGTTTTGGGCCTAGATTATATTTTTATAGTGATCCTAACCCAGATGATGATTTTGACTCTGGCCCTTATCCGTTGGGTGTTGTTCCCGATAAGTTAGAATTCTCACCAAAATTACCAGGAACTGAAGCTACTACAAATATCGGCTCTAACTTTAATAACATGGGGATTCCAGGAGCCAAAAGCTTTCATTTACTAGCAGAAGGATATGGTAATGCAGCAGGTTTAGCTGTAGAGCCTCCGCTCGCGAATCCTTATTTTGTTCGTATGGCTTCATCACCTACTGCTTCTGTAATTGGTGACGCCACGAATCAAAATCCTACTTTTTTCTCTTTATGGATTGGTAATAATGATGTACTTGGATATGCTACAACGGGGGGAGATGACACAGATCCTATAACCGATGAAGCAACATTCACACTATCTTATAATAGTATTGTTGCTTCTTTAATTTCTGAAGGAGCCAAAGGAGTAGCTTTTAATATTCCTGATGTTACCTCGATACCGCATTTTACTACAGTACCCTATGCGCCTCTGGATCCTACGAACCCAAGTTTTGGCCCACAAATCCCTACATTAAACGAAAATTTTGCAGGATTAAATCTCGTTTTTGCAGCGTTAAATGTTCCTGAGAGATCGATCACATTTGCTACTGATGCCGCAAGTCCTGTCGTTATTAAGGATGAATCACTAACAGACTTATCAGGTGATATAACAACAACACTTATCAACATTGGGGTTGATCCGGGGCAAGCTACTATCACAGGGATTTTATATGGGCAAGCACGACCTGCTAACGAAAATGATTTATTAGTATTACCAAGCTCTTCTATTATTGGAGAGGTTAATCCCGATGCAATTACCATGTTAACAGGGCTTGGACTATCACCAGAAGAAGCAGGCTTATTGTCGGTAAATGGTGTTACTTATCCATTAGAAGACAAATGGGTATTGATTCCTTCTGAACAAGAAGAAATTGCTAATGCCACTACTTCTTTTAACACTATTATAGATGCAGCTGTAAAAGAAGCCGGATTAGCTTTTGTTGATGCCAACGCTATTCTGAAAGAAGCTTCTGAAAATGGCGCTCAATTTGATGAGTTTTTATTACAGGATGACCTTGTTTTTGGAGGTGCATTTTCTTTGGACGGAATCCATCTTACAGCAAGAGGGTATGCTTTTATTGCTAACAAAGCAATCGACGAAATTAATAACACCTATGGTTCTAATATCCCTTTGGTTAAAGCTGCAGACTACTCTGTTTTTTATCCAATTGCATTTCCGTAAAAAAGCTTATTTATTATACTAAATCACCCTGCACTTTAAGTGCAGGGGTTTATTTTACCAGAGACTAAAGTCCCTAAACCTATTCTAATATAAAATTAGAATTATCATTCTTAATCATGACGATTGTGATCCAAATATTGATTCACCATCTCCTATGTAATATTACATATACTCCATAACCTGTTGCTCAAAAATGATTACCCCAGTACCCCCTCTTTTAAAAAAAGACATCCTTGTTGTAACTCACTAGAAAAAAAAACTATTAAATCTATTTACCAATGAACTCAAGCTAACTTTTGGGGGATATTCAATATGAATATGATCTACACTAACTACTCCTTTCAGGACAACTATATTTTCTGACACACAAATCTGAATCAGAAGCTCTCTACAACGATTTTTAAAAATCAATATACAGGCATAAATGTGCCGAAGTTTTATCAAAACATATTGTTTTTCTGGTTCAAAAAATCTGTTTCAATAAAAAACTGCAAGACTATTTCCTTAAATGGGTTCATACAAAACTACAACCTCTTAAGAAGTATTTTAGCACAAAAACAACTTACAACGTAGTAAAGTTACGTTTAAAGTTACACAGAACATGTCATGATTGATCATCATTACTGGCTATATTAAAAAGAATCATTGATCCAATGAATTATTTGTAAACAATTAAAAAGCAGCACAAAACCTCTAAAATACGGGGATTAGACATGTAAAAAAAAGTAGTAAAACGACCTTCAAAAAAAACTAAATAAAATGAGTTATTTTTTTCATTTTAAAAGACTATATTTGCAGCCTGAAAAAAGCTAGTATTCAGGATAATTGAGTACTTCATTTTTTTAAACATAGTTAAATACTAAACATTAAATAGTTATATAATGTCTAAAGTTACGGGTAAAGTATCTCAAATTGTAGGTCCGGTTATCGATGTAGAATTCGCAGCTGGTGCTGAATTACCAAAAATTTATGATTCGTTAGAAATTAACAAAACAGACGGTAGCAAGCTAGTGCTAGAGGTTCAGTCTCACATTGGTGAGGATACTGTACGTACCATTGCCATGGACTCTAGTGATGGATTGAGTAGAGGAATCGAAGTTGTTGCAACTGGAGCTCCAATCCAAATGCCAATAGGAGGTGATGTATATGGGCGTCTATTTAATGTTATTGGAGATGCAATTGATGGATTAGGAGACCTTCCTAAAGCAGGAGAAAAAGGACTTCCAATTCACCGTCAAGCTCCTAAGTTTGAAGATTTATCAACTTCTACAGAAGTATTATTTACAGGTATTAAAGTAATCGATCTTATTGAGCCTTATGCAAAAGGAGGTAAAATTGGATTATTTGGTGGTGCCGGTGTAGGTAAAACAGTACTTATTCAGGAGTTAATTAACAATATTGCAAAAGGACATGGTGGTCTTTCTGTATTTGCCGGTGTAGGAGAGAGAACACGTGAAGGTAATGACCTTTTACGTGAAATGCTTGAATCAGGAATTATTAAATATGGAGATGACTTCATGCACTCTATGGAAGAAGGAGGATGGGATCTTTCTAAAGTAGACAAAAATGTAATGAAAGAATCTAAAGCTACGTTCGTATTTGGACAGATGAATGAGCCACCAGGTGCTCGTGCTCGTGTAGCATTATCAGGTCTTACAATTGCAGAATATTTCCGTGACGGAGCTGGAGATGGACAAGGAAAAGATGTACTTTTCTTCGTAGATAACATCTTCCGTTTTACACAAGCAGGATCTGAGGTATCTGCACTTCTTGGACGTATGCCATCTGCAGTAGGATACCAACCAACACTTGCAACAGAGATGGGTGTGATGCAGGAACGTATTACATCGACTAAAAAAGGATCTATTACTTCTGTACAGGCAGTATATGTACCTGCAGATGATTTAACAGATCCAGCACCAGCAACAACGTTTGCCCACTTGGATGCAACAACAGTATTATCTCGTAAAATTGCAGAGCTTGGTATCTATCCAGCGGTAGACCCATTAGATTCTACTTCTAGAATTCTTACAGCTGATATCTTAGGAGATGAGCACTATAACTGTGCACAACGAGTAAAAGAGTTATTACAGCGTTATAAAGAATTACAAGATATTATTGCTATTCTTGGTATGGAAGAATTATCTGAAGAAGATAAACTAGCGGTAGGACGTGCACGTCGTGTACAACGTTTCTTATCTCAGCCATTCCATGTAGCAGAACAGTTTACAGGTATCCCAGGTTGTTTAGTAGATATCAAAGATACTATCAAAGGATTTAACATGATTATGGATGGTGAATTAGACCACCTACCAGAAGCAGCATTTAACCTTAAAGGTACTATCGAAGAATCTATCGAAGCTGGAGAGAAAATGTTAGCCGAAGCATAGTCATAATTCGGAATACAGAATGCAGAATTCTTAATTCTTAATTCAAAATTGAAAAAACATGTATTTAGAAATAGTAACTCCAGAAGCTGTCTTGTTTAGCGGTGAAGTAACTTCGGTTGCTGTACCAGGTGCAGACGGAGAGTTTCAGATGTTAGACAATCACGCTCCTATTCTTTCTTCTCTTGTAAAAGGAAGTATCAAAGTATATGGCGATATCAACCCAGAAGAAGAAGTTGCTAACAAGTTCTCTAAAGGAGATAATGGTGCTACACTTGTCTCTATCGACTCTGGAGTGATTGAAATGAAAGACAATAAAATAATTATTCTAGCAGACTAGACTTATTATTTTACAAATTTTATACAAAAACACCTTCTATTTTGAAGGTGTTTTTTTCTTTTAAGCCCAATCCCAGCACACAACTTGCCACGTCGCTCCACTTGCTTCATAAGTAGTTAATTTTTCAAACCCCACAGCATAATGCGCCTGTAAAGAACGTAAATTATCAGCATCTACTTCTGTAATCAAAAGATCGTACTTACCTTTTAGTTGTTCTTTCATTTTTTGATATAACCCTCTAAAAACTCCTTGTCGCCTATACTCTTTATCAACACAAATTTGTCCCATGGTTATATACGATGTTGACACATCTATAACATTATCGACTTGTACAAACATTGGCTCTAAAACAGGGATATCGTTTTTAAAATCTTTTGTCATACATAGTGCATATCCTATTACCTTATCTTCATTTTTAGCAATAATATGCTGCTGTACACTATTCATTTTTGCCAAAATAGTAAGATCATGTTTTACAGTAAGAAAACCTTCTTTTTGTTTTTCTGATTCAGAAATTGAAACAGGTAAGTTACTTTGCTGAAGGTGGAGAATTTGCTTCAATTCATTATAAGTTAAAGAGACCGTATATGTAATATTTCTCATTATATAAATATACGGCCATTCTTTACTCTTATTATCATAAGTTCCTTAATTTTTTAATACGGATGAGGTATCGAGGAAAGTTTAATGATATTACCAATTGTTGAAGAAATCATTTTAAGATCGTTTTTTTTGAATAATGAGAAATCTCTTGCCGATAATTTAGTAGACACATCTTTCTTTACAATTCCAACATCAATGATTTTAGTATTCTCGCCCTCTAAGACAAGAGCTTGCGGGCATGTTTCTATGGCATTAATATCATATACTTTACCATCAAATAGAGGTGTTATAGCCCCTACATTGGTATGACCCACTATAATTCTTGAGGCATTGTATGTTTTTAGAACCTGATCAACTTCTTTGTTCGTAGCCTTTTTTATTTCATCGTTTGGCCTAATATATCCCCTATACTGTGTTATACCTGTTTTTCCCAATATAATTTCTTTCAAATCATCTTCAACACTTTTCTCATCCCAATAGTCCCACATGGCTTGATTTATCTGTTGAACAGTATATTTTTTTTCAGCAGTTTGAGGGCTTACCCCTCCATGAGCAATCAATGTATTTCCAATTTTTAAGATAACCGGCCTGGTTCTTAGCCATTTTCCAATATATGTCTGTTTTGAATACGCTTTTTCAAAAGGCATCATTTGCTGAATCGCATAAAGATTTTTAGGATTTACTCTACTGAAATTCCCTTTTAAAATATATTGTTCGTGATTTCCTATAAGATAATGCACCATACCCCCTACTTTTTTTGCCTGTTCCGAGAGTTGCACAATTGCCCAGAGCACCTTATCAACTTCAGTACCTCTATCTACCATATCACCAACAATCACCAAATGGTTATCTTCAAAATCCCAATTACCCATAGAGTCGATTACTTTTAAGTTTTTGAGTACTGTGATCATATATTGATAATCTCCATGAACATCACTGAAAAATCCAATTTTATTAGGTGAAGTTGCAATCTCGGTTAGAGGTATGTCAATTTTGGGCAGGATAAAATCTTGGGTGCTATACTTAGTATTTATAGAAAAGTTTTCAATATCTGAGCCATAGTTTTTCTGATGTGTTATCCCCTCACTAAACCAATCTATAGAGATTGTTTTGTCTTTTTGATACGTAACAATTGGGCCTTCTACGAAATCTTTTTCGAATATTGGCTTATCTGCTATTCCTGCAAGATATACGTTTATATCAACAAATTTATCTTTGACAGGGACTTGTAATCTTTGATAAATCCCATTTTCGGTTAATATAACCGTACTTTGATTTAATTTATACGTTATGAAAATTATAACTATTAAACATAAAGTCAGTAAAGGATAAAGAAGAAATAACTTCCATTTTTTTATTTTTTTCATTTTTAAAATTGATTAAAATTGGACAATAGTATATTAGTACAATGATTTTTTAAGTCATTGTATGCTAAAGGTTTTCTAAAAAAGGACTAGAAGAAGTTCTGCAAGAATAGAAATCTTCTTAGGGGTTGAAAAAATTTATTCTTTGATATATTCTAAGATATCTGATGGTTGACAATTTAAGGCTTCACAAATAGATTCTAATGTAGAAAAACGAATCGCCTTTGCTTTACCTGATTTTAGAATCGAAAGATTGGCCGTAGTAATTCCTATTTTTTCAGCCAAATCCTTGCTTTTCATTTTTCGCTTGGCAAGCATTATATCAAGATTTACAATTATTGGCATGATTAAATAGTTAATTCTGTTTCTTCTTGTAATTGAACCCCTTGTTTAAAAATGGTAATGATAAACATCGAGAAAACTCCTAGGATTATATGCAAAAACGCTATTGAAAGATCATTAAAATCAATCTTATATAAAATAATACTCTGAAGGACACCATAAACAAAAGGGAAAAATAAATTTATGATCGCAAAATATGTCAAATACTTTATGGCCAACTCGGTAAACAACACCTCTTCTCTAAAAGTTCTAAATACCATTGATAAAATATAGAAAAACAATATATAAAAAATAAAGAAAACTATGATCGAGCCAATTGTGCTCGAATCATAGCCCCCTTTAATAGCCGAATCAGTTAACGGAATTCCAATTTGAAATTGACCATTAGAAACACCTATGAAATTGTCACTTACAAAAGCATAGCTAATAAATAACAAAAAGATGCTGTATCCAATTGTGGTCAATCGAGTTATGTAAAACAATAATTGAGACAATGATTTTTTGCCGAAAATTTTTAGTTTCATGATTGTATATTTATTTCCTTTTTAGATTGATTTTTTTGGTTTTTGAAAACACCTTGCTCAAGTAGACCAAAAGAACATAATGGCATATGAGAATTGGCTTTTCTAAAATTATGACTAGCTGCATCTTAAAAAAATCATCGTTAAACGATGACAAATTTATAAAAATTATTGAAAAACAATAATTTATTATCAAAAAAAAATAATCTTATTATTTTAGTTTTTGAAATCTAATGGTCTTTGTACCTTTGGCCCGTGTTACCTAAAAAGCTTATAAAACAACTAAATGATCGTAAAGCCAATAATGCTTTGCGAAAATTTGGCACACAAGAATACCTAATAGATTTTTCGTCTAACGATTACCTAGGGTTTGCCTCTTCAAAAACAATATTTGACAACGCTCATAAATTCATGATACAGAAAAAAATGTATCAGAATGGTGCAACTGGATCTCGTTTGCTATCAGGAAATCATAAATTATATATCGAGACAGAAGAATTATTGAGAAAATTTCATAATGCTGAAGCTGCCTTGATTTTTAATTCCGGATACGATGCTAATATTGGTTTTTTTGCTGCTGTACCTCAACGCGGAGATGTTATTCTTTATGACGAATTAATTCATGCTTCTATTAGAGATGGCATACAAATGAGCAATGCCAAATCCTATAAATTTAAACACAACAGTTTACACGATTTACAAAAAAGATATCAGCAAGTAATTTCTAATATAGAAAACCCAACTCAATCCCCCCATGTATATGTGGTTACAGAATCTGTCTTTTCTATGGATGGCGATACTCCTGATCTACATAGTTTTGTAACTTTTTGTAAAAAACACCAATGTCATTTTATAGTTGATGAAGCCCACGCTGTTGGTATATTTGGAAACCAGGGAGTAGGATTACTACAACAATTGGGTATCGAAAATCAGGTTTTTGCCAGAATCATCACCTTTGGCAAAGCAATGGGATGTCACGGGGCTGTAGTTTTAGGGTCAACCACCCTAAAAACTTATCTAACAAACTATGCAAGAAGTCTTATTTATACCACCGGATTACCACCACATTCATTAGCTACCATTATCACAGCTTATGAAGAACTTAAAGCCACTCCTAATATCATACGTCTACATAATAACATTCGGTTGTTTAATCAAAAACTAAAAGAGCACCATCTTGAGCACTTATTTATAAAAAGTAGTTCTGCTATACATTGCTGCATTGTACCTGGCAATGAAAACATCAAAAGTATAGCGTACAAGATTCAGCAAAAAAACTTTGACATCAAGCCTATATTGCATCCAACAGTCCCCAAAGGACAAGAACGTTTACGTTTTTGCATACATTCTTACAATTCTATAGTAGAAATCTCTGAAGTTATAGAACTACTTGCTACTTTTGTAGACAAACAGAAGGGAGAACACATTACACACTTTCTATGATGACAAAAAAAATATTCGTTACTGGTATTAGTACCGATGTAGGAAAAACAATAGCTTCGGCTATTGTTGTAGAAGCTTTACGCGCAGATTACTTTAAACCCATACAAGCAGGAGACCTGGAGTATTCTGACACACATAAAGTAAAAGAGTTGGTCTCTAACCCTATATCCGAATTTTACCCCAATAGCTTTGCACTACAAACTCCTATGAGTCCACATGCTGCAGCTCAAATAGACGGGGTCTCCATCCATACCGATGCTATTAAGTTTCCTGTTACCGATAATCATTTGGTGGTAGAAGGTGCTGGAGGGCTATTAGTCCCTATTAATAATGAAGATACCATTCTAGATTTAATACAACCTGGATATCACGTTATCGTAGTTTCTAGACATTACTTAGGCAGTATTAATCACACGCTAATGACCCTATGGATTTTACAAGAGCAAGGACATACGGTTTCTGTTATTTTTAACGGAGAGGAGAACAAATCTACCGAAGCTATTATAAAAGAAATGACAGGGGTTAATGTGATTGGACGAATTAACAACGAGCCCTATTTTGACAATAATGTTATTCAGGAATATGCAGCAATGTTTAGAGATAAATTAGAAGCTTTATAGTTTTCAGTACATTTTCTATTCGTTATAAAAACAAAGAAACAACACTTCACTCATAATTTAAACATCTTTTCGCATCTGCGAAAAATACCTTCTTTCGTATGACATTAAAAAATAGAGATAAAAAACATATTTGGCATCCTCTAACTCAACATAAAATTCATCCTGAAGCCTTACCCATTGTAAAAGCAAAAGGCACTTTGCTGTATGACGAAGAGGGTAACACCTATATCGACGGAATAGCCTCATGGTACACTGCAATGTATGGGCATTGCAACGATTTTATCCTAAAAAGAGTGCAACAGCAAATGCAACAACTTGATCAAATTGTATTTGCAGGATTTACACACGAACCTGCCATTAAGTTATCTGAAGAATTAATCAGAATACTACCTGATAATCAGGAAAAAATATTTTTCTCTGACAATGGCTCTACTGCAAATGAAGTTGGAATTAAAATGGCATTACAATATCATTTTAACAAGGGAGAAAAAAGAAATACCATCGTCGCTTTTGAAGACGGATTTCATGGAGATACTTTTGGCGCTATGTCTGCCTCTGGTCTATCTGTGTACAACGGACCTTTTAAAGATTTTTTCATAGATGTACAACGTATTCCTACTCCCAATTCTCAAAATATTGATCGTGTCATAGAACTATTACAAACTATTCTTGACAATCATAAAGTTGCCGCTTTTATATACGAACCTCTCGTACAAGGTGCTAATGCAATGCATATGTTTGAGGCAGAATATCTCAATCAAGTTCTAAAGATTTGTAAAAAAAATCAAGTTATTACCATTGCAGATGAAGTGATGACTGGCTTTGGAAAAACAGGAAAAACTTTTGCTTCTGAATACGTAAAAACAAAGCCCGATATTATCTCGATGTCCAAATCGCTTACAGCAGGCTTTGTACCTATGGCAGTAACCAGTTGTACTCAAGAAATTTATGATGCATTTCTAGATGATTCTGTTGGGAAAGCTTTTTTTCATGCACACACCTATTCTGCTAATCCAATAGCATGTTCGGTTGCATTGGCAGCAATAGAGCTTTTAGAAAGTGAGACTATGCAAAATAATATAAAGCGTATTATAGCATCGCACAAAAACTTTGATCATAAAATCAAAAACCACCCAAAAGTAAGTACTACAAGACAAACCGGAGTAATTTATGCCTTAGACCTAAACATTGACATGAACCGCTACGGAAAAAAACGTTATGCCATTTTTGATCATTTTATGAAGCAAGGGATCTTTTTACGACCTCTAGGAAACACCATTTATATCTTAGCCCCTTTTGTAATTTCAGAACAAGAGCTTAACAAAGTTTATGATGCTATTATAGATTTATTGGAATCGATTTAGAAACGTATAATTAAAATTCTAAATCCATATAAGATCTAAAAATCAACTATTTACAGAGTTTTTAAATATCTTTTTGTGTACGTATTAGATAGTTTTTCTGGGTTTCTGTAAAACTGTAGTAATGTATCATCTTTCATAAAACTACCTGAGATATATTTTAATTCATTTTCGAACATCTCCTTTTGGTATGCATCAAAAGATGATTTGAATTTTTCGAATGCATCTATAGGTTTTTCAAAAAGTACAATTCCGTTACTTTCTAATAATTCAAAAACTTGTTTGAAATCCTCCGAAAGATCTGTGGTTATAATTTTTTGGGGCATGGATACAATGTCTTACTAGTTAACGTAAAATTAATCTTTTTTTAAATCTTAAGAAAACTTTTCTTCACGCAAAAGTTGACTTCAGCAAAGATTTAACATTGGAACTCTAACAAAATTCTTTTTACTATTTACCGAATAAGCAAAATACTAGTCATTAATCTTATCATCCAGCAAAGCTTTGAACCTATGTTTATCATCTATAAACAACACAATTTTTTTGAATGTTTTTTTAACGCCATAGAATCCGTTAAGCGTATTTCCCTCTTTTAAAGAGAGTACTAAATTATAAGATTCCAACTCTCCTAATGGAGATAATCTAATAATTTCATCATCAAATTCGACACCCTTGTCTATAATTTGGATCGTATTTATTGCACTAATATTAATTGTTGTTTCGCTTAAAATACCATAGCGTAAATACAATCGACCATTTTCAACAACAATCGGTCTTTTCATCATTGATTTTACAAATCCAAAAACTTGAATACCCGAATATATACTTGCTATAGTAGCTACCCAAGCCGCTATCATATTCCATTTTAAAAGCAACACATGAAGCACATATGTTTCGACACCTATTATGAGTATAAAACCCATCAATAAGGAGATCGTTCCACTATTTTTGTGATACGTAAATTCATTTTCTTTTATTGTCTTTTTCTTCCAAAAAACAAAACCATAATAGAACACCGCAAGTTCCATAGCAAGAAAAATCGCTACTCGTTTAGGAAGAATTTCACGACATGTTTCTTTAAGAGCAGAAAAAAAATCTGATACCACCATTGCTTTTGCCCTATATCTTTTTATGGTTTGTCGTACTTTATAAACAACAAAAACTATCACCCCCAATTCTAATATAGGAAACAGCCACGTCTTACTCCAATTCAATATGGTTTGGTGTTCTTTTGGAACAATATAAGTTGCTATTAACATTCCAATTACAAAGAGAGGAACCACGGTAGTTTTGGGAATATTACTTTTTTTGATCAATAGAAAATATAATAGAGGTACTGTAAAAAGAAGATCAACAGTGATGCCTACAGATAAAGCCTCTGTATTTTCCTGAAAAACTTTTGATTTGGCTAGCAATACCATTGATAAAATTATCAGTAATGGTATTCCAAAAATTAAGATATTACCATTGATTTTTGTTATCATCTTCATTTTGCTCATATCCCAAAATGTCTATTTGTTCATCTGTATCATCAATAATTACATACATTTCTGTATACACCCATTCTTCATCTTGTTTTGTTCCTACTACATAGAGTCGCGCTTCTCCATTAGGCCCTTTAACAGGTATTGATATATCAGCAGAGCCCACACTATTTTGATACGATATACTACCATTCATAATACCATTAGTTTCTATAGGTTCTCCAAGAATACCTATAACGTATTCATCTTCATTTACTCTGGCTACTGCATCCTGACTAGGAGTAGATTGTGTTATCAATTCGCTTACTCCAAAAAAAAGAGAACCTAAAAAAACAAAAAACAAAACAATAATAGTAAGACAGCCTCCCAAAGGAACCGCCCAACCCCAATTTCTAGAAAACCAGCTCTTCTGTGGTACATGATCACTCATAGTAACTCTTCACTTTATATATATCTATAAATATAAGTCTTAAAAGACATTTTTTGTTACCTAATTGCATATAATTATTGAACAAAACATAACAAACCCCTACATTTGCCAAAATTTAAAAATTGCAAGAATCAATATCCATAACTGGTATTTCTTCGATATCACCTCTGGGAATTTCTCCTAAAGAGATATGGGAAGCATATAAAACCTCGTCTCATCATATTTCTTTTACTGATTTTGATGGAGAACAAACTCCTGTAGCGCGACTTTCTTTAGATTCGAAACGTCGTATTGAAATGCTACGAAAAGAAAATCCTGCATATGAAGCTCTAGATGACTCTGTCCTTTTTGGTCTGTTTGCTGCGCGACAAGCCGTAAAAAATGCAGCATGGGACACAAACAAGAATTTTGGAATTAATATAGGATCATCCAGAGGAGCCACACAACTTTTTGAAAAATACCATCAAGAGTTTCTTTCTACAGGCAAATCCTCTACACTAAGTTCTCCGACAACCACTCTGGGGAACATTTCATCTTGGATTGCTCATGACCTACAAACTCAAGGACCCGAAATAAGCCATTCGATCACATGTTCTACAGCGCTACATGCATTGCTTAATGGGGTTGCATGGCTACAATCAGGATTGGCAAACGAATTTTTGGTAGGTGGCAGCGAGGCACCTCTTACTTCGTTTACTATCGCTCAAATGAAAGCATTAAAAATTTATGCTTCTGCACAAGTATCTAGCTATCCTTGTCAAGCTATGAATTTGAATAAAGGTAGAAATTCTATGTTTTTAGGAGAAGGTGCTGGTATCGTTTGTCTTGAAAAAGGAATCAAAAAAAATGCACAAGCACTTATCAAAGGCATTGGTTATGCAACCGAAGTTTTAAAACATAATATATCGATCTCTACCCATGCAGATTGTTTTCAAAAATCTATTAAAATGGCATTGGGTGACACTCCTGTTAATGAAATTGACGCCATCGTAATGCATGCGCCTGGCACCGTAAAAGGAGATTTAGCAGAATACAATGCTATCAAAGCCGTTTTTAAAAATACCATGCCTGCATTAACGACCAACAAATGGAAAATAGGTCATACTTTTGGTGCTAGTGGAATTTTAAGTCTTGAATTGGCAATCTTAATGTTACAACATCAAGAGTTTATATCAATTCCCTTTGTTAACAATGAAAATACTCCTAAACAACTACAAAAAATCATTGTAAATGCTGTAGGTTTTGGAGGCAATGCAGTGAGTATTTTAATAGAAAAACCTATCTAGCAGAAGATTCACAAAACAATTTCATATTTAAAAACC
This sequence comes from Aquimarina discodermiae, assembly GCF_040786235.1. Lineage (NCBI taxonomy): Bacteria > Pseudomonadati > Bacteroidota > Flavobacteriia > Flavobacteriales > Flavobacteriaceae > Aquimarina > Aquimarina discodermiae. Next base: position 54,158 of record NZ_JBFMKP010000012.1, on the reverse strand, counting down.
GCGAATTTGATGGTTCTTCGTTGTGTTTTTTGATTATAAACAATTACTTTTGAGCCTTCACATACCATTATCTATGAACAGTATTAGACACGATTGGACAAAACAAGAAATTCTTGACATATACAACACACCGTTAATGGATCTGCTGTACCAAGCAGCAGCCGTTCATCGTCAATATCATGACCCAAATACCGTTCAGGTATCTACCTTATTATCTATAAAAACAGGAGGATGCCCAGAAGACTGTGGATATTGCCCACAAGCAGCCAGATATCATACCGATATAGAAGGCAATGACCTTATGGGTGTACAGCAAGTAAAAGCTCAGGCGCTTCGTGCAAAAGCTTCAGGAAGTTCTAGAGTTTGTATGGGAGCTGCGTGGCGTAATGTAAAAGATGGACCAGAGTTTGAAAGTGTACTTGAAATGGTACGCACCATCAACAAATTAGACATGGAAGTTTGCTGTACATTGGGGATGATTACAGAAAACCAAGCACAACGACTGGCAGAAGCAGGACTATATGCTTATAACCATAATTTGGATACTTCTGAAGAATATTACAAAGAAGTTATTTCTACCCGAGGATATGAAGATCGTTTAAAAACAATCGACAACGTTAGAAAAACCAATGTTACCGTTTGTAGTGGTGGTATTATCGGGATGGGAGAAGCTGAAGAAGATAGAGCAGGAATGCTAGTAGCTCTGGCCAAACTAAATCCGCAACCAGAATCAGTCCCTATCAACGCACTAGTAGCTGTAGAAGGAACTCCTATGGAAGAAGAAAAACCAGTTGCTATTTGGGATATGATAAGAATGGTTGCAACTACTCGTATTGTAATGCCAATGACACAAGTACGATTATCTGCGGGAAGAACAGAAATGAGTAGAGAAGGACAAGCAATGTGTTTCTTTGCAGGAGCAAATTCTATTTTTGCAGGAGACAAACTACTTACTACTCCTAATCCAGATGTAAATGAAGATATGGAAATGTTTAAGACATTAGGCTTAATTCCTCAAAAACCATTTGTTAAAAAAGCACAACCAGAAACAGTAGAAGCAGAAGATTCGAAATTTGAATCCGCAGGAGAAAAACCTAAATGGTCAAGACCTGATCATAAAATCGAAAGAAACGAAGCTGCTAAACAAAAAGCCAAAGAGATTCCTGCAGATAAATAAAATATTTTACTGGCATTTTGGATTAATAATGAATCTGTTTCTTGTTATTATGCTAACTTAATTTTATGACAAACTCACTTGAAATTAAACTTAGAGCAAATACCACGAGTAAAAACAATCACCAAAGAGCGATTTCTTAAAGAATATGTTTTATTACAAAAACCCGTTGTAATTGAACAATTAACAAGAGATTGGCCCGCATATCAAAAGTGGAATCTGGATTATATAAACTCGGTAGCAGGAGACAAAAACGTTCCTCTTTTTGACGACATTCCTATTACTACCAAATATAAATTTAATGAACCTCATACTCAAATGCGTATGAGTAAGTATATTGATTTGCTTAAAAGCAAACCCACCAACTACCGTATTTTTTTATATAATTTGTTTAAAGAAGTACCCACACTTCAACAAGATTTTTATTACCCTGATATTGGACTAAAATTCATGAAGAAACTACCCATGCTATTCTTTGGAGGACAAGAATCCAAAGTATTTATGCATCATGATATAGATTATGCTAATATTCTTCATTTTCATTTTCACGGAGAAAAACAATGCATACTATTTCCTCCATCAGAAACCAAGTATTTATACAAATTACCACATGCTTTAATAGCACATCAAGATATTGATTTTACAAATCCTGATATAGAAAAATGGCCTGCACTACAACAAGCAAAAGGATATATTACTAATCTCAAACATGGAGATACTATGTATATACCAGAAGGATATTGGCATCATATGACCTATATAACCGCTGGTTTTTCTATGAGTATTCGATCTGTAACAAGAAACAAAATCAACTTTCTTAAAGCAGTCTATAATGTATTTTTTATGCGTTATTTTGATAATTTTATGAGGAAAGTGAGAAAACAAAAATGGATCGCATACAAAAACGCAGCAGCCATTAGAAAAACTCATCAAAATATCAAAGACTGTTAATTCTTCTAGTAACAAAAAAGTTTCAATTTCTTAAATTTTAATAATATCGGACATCGATATTATTAACCCTACCTAGTTTTGACCAGAATTAATTGCATATCGGTCAATTATCATGTAATGTTTTTCTGAGCTTCATTCTGAACGTTTTTGTAATGCAACCGATAAGTTTTTGATTCGTCAATGATAATGTAACTTTTAAAAATGTAGATTAAATGAACTCTCAAAACAGAATTAAAAATTTAAGCCGATATTTTTTATGCTTACCCTTGATTTTATTTATGGCTTGTAAGTCTGATGACGATCGTATACCTCAACCAAAAAAAACTAAGAATGGTTTTTGGTTAGCCGAAGATAAAGGATATATCATAGAGATCACGGATCAAAAAAAGGTGTTGTATGGTGTAAATTCTGTTGGATGCACCGTTATAGAAGAAAACTTTGTACCAGAAGAATCATGGGGTGTACCGCTAGAGCTAATTGAGCCCGACAAACTGATAGGCGTACCAGAGCTTAGTGCATCAAATATTGAGTTTAAAAGATTAGTAGAACAAAATGAATTTTGTCTTCCCGATCAGATTGCAAAGACAAAAGATCCAAAGGTTAATTTTGATCATTTTTGGAATATTTTTAACGATTATTATGCTTTTTTTGAAACAAGAAACGTAGACTGGTCACAGTACAAGAATTTACGAGAACAAGTAACCTCAGAAAATTTTTATGATATCCTTGCAGAGTTAGTTTTTCTCTTGAAAGATGGCCATGTAGCTATTGACGATGAAGCTAATAACGTTGGTATCGATGCTGGTTTACCTAGTCTATATACTCGATTAAATTCGGGTTTAAGCGGAGATTTAATGATCGAATCTGAAGAAGATTATCAAACGCTTTACAGTCAAAAACTACAAACTATAGCACTAAAATATTTAGACAATAAATTTAAAGCCGATGAAAATGGAAAAATAGTATGGGGAATGATTGGTAATGATATTGCATATATTAATATTTTAGGAATGGAAGGCTATAGCACTGATGTAAAAAATGAGATAGAAACATTAAATACTGTGTTAGACAAAATAATGACTGACCTTAAAGATGCTGCGGTTTCTAAGTTAATAATCGATATTCGATTTAATGGTGGAGGATATGATATGGCTTCAGTAAATATTGCCTCACGATTTTTAGACCATGAGCGACTTGCATTTTCTAAAAAAGCAAAACTAAAAGGTGGCTTTACAAAAAGCACATCGGTATCTGTTTCTCCAAAAGGTGATTTTCAGTTTAAAGAAGATATAGTGTTATTAACAAGTCCTTTAACAGCAAGTGCAGCAGAGGTTTTTACACTTTGCATGAAAGATTTATCGTATGTAACTATAGTCGGTGATCATACCAATGGGGTATTCTCTGATATTTTACCACACGCCTTACCAAACGGAGCTTTACTAGGGCTATCTAATGAGGTATATAGCGATGCTAATGGCAAAGTGTTTGAGGCTATTGGAGTTGGCCCAAGCGAAGAGAATAAAGTGTCGTTATTTTCTAATGATGATTTTATGAATGAAAAAGATAGTGCAATAGAAAAAGCTATCGAGATACTAAACAAATAAAATTCCCCGATAAAAGAGCATCGGTATTTATAGCTTGAGTAAATATCGATGCTTTTTTAAATCACTCGATAAGTTCATTTACTTTTTCATAAATCAAATGGGGCTCCCAGCCTCGATATAAGAGATAATTGGTTAGTTTTTTTCGTTTTTTATTCGAATCGGTTTCATTAATACTATCAAATCTCTTTTCTGCCAACTCATGAAAAGTAGTTATATAGTCTTTTTCTGAAATTTCTTTAAGAGCAGTTTTTATATTATATGCTGAAATTTTACGAAACTTAAGCTCTTGTACAATTCTCTTTTTTCCCCATTTTTTTATCTTAAATTTCCCTCTTGCAAAAGCTTTTGCAAAACGTTCTTCATTTAGAAAGTTATGCTCTATAAGATGTACTATTATTTTTTCTTTGGCTTCGGGGATTAACCTCATCGTTTTTAGCTTATCCTCTACATCATTATGACATCTTTCCTGATATGCACAGTAATGCTCCATCTTTGCAATTGCCTCGCTTACCGTTATATATGACACATTGGGGTTTCTATACATAGTTACAAAGGTACAGACTTTTATAATTTCTACTAATTTTGTCAAGAATCTGCATACCTGGGATCTAGTATATAATCTTGTTTCACCATTTTTACAGTTTCAATACTTAAAAAACCAAACTCGTTTACCACTTTTCCGTAAATGCGATAAATTCCTTTCCCTCTAAAAAAGTTGTTTTTTGCTACCAAAGGAAATAAAACAGTATCAAATACTTGTCCATATTGATCTATAAACGTAGCAAAATTCATTCTTTTTCCTGTATGCGTTTTAGTGTTTTTTACAGTAACCAAATACCCATATATATCGATATGCTTTCCTATAAAGCATTTCATATCGACTGCTCCAAATTTTGTTACAGATTTTTTTGCCAAAAGGTTAAATGGTGAATTTATACAAAACCCTAACAACTCTAATTGATCAAATGCTACTTCTAATAAGGTTGTCTTTAATACAGGAATTGTATACTTCTGTTGACTAGAAGTAAATAATCTAGCTTGTATATCATTAATGTTTTTTGTTTTTTCTAGTTTAAAATGTGCTTGCCATAACAACTCGTATTTATCCTTATTTGTAAAACCGAAAGCATTAATTCTAATTAAAATACTTATTTGCTCTACACTAATAGCAACTCTATCAATAAAATCATCTAAGCTTACAAAGTCCCCTTTTTCTTTTCGCTCTTTTACAAGGCGTTCTATCACACGGGACTCTAATTCTTTTAGTAAACCAAACCCAAGATAGATATGCGTTCCTATAATACAATTATGATAATGACTATTATTTATGCAAGGCGCGTATATTGTTGCTCCTAACATTTCTGCTTCATAGATATAAAATTCTGGCCTATAAAAGCCTCCTCCATTATTTAAAGTGGCAACCATATATTCTAGAGGAAAATATGCTTTTAGAAACAAACTTTGGTAGCTTTCTACTGCATACGATGCAGAATGCCCTTTGGCAAATGCATAACCTGCAAAACTAGAAATCTGATTCCAAATCTCATAAATCAGAGTAGTATCATACCCTTTTTCTTTACAGTTTGCAATAAATTTATTTTCTACATTTTTAAATTCTTCTCGAGATCGATATTTACCACTCATACCTCTTCTTAGCACATCAGCTTCAGACAATGTGAGCCCTGCAAAATAGTGTGCTACTTTAATCACGTCCTCTTGGTATACCATAATTCCATAAGTATCTGGCATAATACTTTGCATAATAGGATGTGCTTTTTTTCTACGATTGGGGTCTCTATGACGTAAAATATATTCTCTCATCATTCCGCTTTTGGCTACCCCAGGGCGTATAATAGAACTTGCCGCAACCAAACCAAGATAATTGTCTACTTCTAGTTTTTTTAACAACATGCGCATTGCAGGGGATTCTACATAAAAACACCCCATACACTCTGCTGTTTTAATTAACTCATTAATACGTTTATCTTTCTTAAACTTATCGATATTATGAATATCAAAATCAGCCTCGTTGGGTCGATTATAGGTAATAATCTCTAGCGTTTCTTTAATTTTGGCCAGACCTCTTTGCCCCAAAATATCAAATTTATACAATCCTACATCTTCGGCTACTACCATATCAAATTGTGTGGTAGGAAACCCTTTGGGCGGCAAGTCAGTTGCTGTAAAATAGTGAATAGGATGTTCACTTATTAGAATACCTCCTGCATGTATACTTAAATAATTTGGTATCCCTTGCATTAGACTAGCATATCTTACTACTAGCCTAGAGAATGTATCTAATTGATCAAGAGCATATCTCCCTTCACAGAGCCTATCGATTTCTTCTTTTGGCAAGCCAAATACCTTTCCTAATTCGCGCACAATACCCCGGTATTTAAAAGTAACATAGGTTCCCAGAAGTGCTGTATGTTCAAAACGTTCAAAAATATACCGAGTCATATCTTCTCGGTCTCGCCACGAAAAATCAATATCAAAATCAGGGGGACTGGTACGATAAAGGTTAATAAATCGTTCAAAATATAAATCCAGATCCAAAGGATCTACATCGGTAATCCCCAAAAGATAGGCTACAATACTATTGGCGCCACTCCCTCTACCAACATAAAAATAACCTTGTTTGCGAGCATAAGAAACGATATCCCAGTTAATCAAAAAATAAGAAACAAAATCCATTTTTTCGATTACAGAAAGTTCTTTATCCAGTCTTTCTAAAACAGAATCACCACCATTAGGGTATCTGTACCCTAACCCTTTTATGCAAAGCTCTCTAATTAAACTGAGGTCTTTCTGTTTATCTTCTGTATATGTTTGCTTATTTAGTGTTTTTCTTTCTTCTGAGAAATCAAACAAAATAGCACAACTATTCATCAGCGTTTCTGTATTTGCTATGATATGTTCATACCCTAAAAAAGCATTTACTATTTCAGATTTAGAAAGCATTACCTCATTAGGATCTGCCTCTTCTTCTTTTTGCAGCTTACTTAAAAGCGTATTATTATCTATAGCTCTAAGTAATCGATGTATATTGTGATCTCTTTTGTTTCTAAAGGTTACTGTTTGCAAAACAACTAGCTTATCTTTCATCTCCCGATATATAGAAAACGGCAGTTTTCTCAAATCTTTGATGGACACTCCTATAAACTCATGAGGCTCAAAATCTGTTTTATCTAATAATAGCACCTGCTCAAAAGGATATATGATATATGCATTTTTGAAGCAAGGTGCTATTTCGGGAAAAGAATCGTTTACATGTGTATATTTTGAAAGAAACGTGTTCAATTCATAAAAACCTTGGTTATTCTTAGCGATGCCCACATACAGTTGTCGTACATTATTTCTATAATCAATCCCAATGATTGGTTTGATAGCATAGTCTTTTGATTTTCTAATAAAATTTAGGCAAGCCGATGTATTATTAATATCAGTAAGAACGAGTTGTTTTACTCCCTGTTCTTTTGCCATTTCTAATAATTCAATTTCAGAAAATGTTCCAAATCGTAGACTATACCATGTATGACAGTTAATGTACATAACTTATATCAAATAAATTATAAAATGCGACATAAGATGCGCAGTTGCTTTCTTTTCTTATGAAGCTGTAAAATTCTTGCATAGCAATAGCTACGGAAGTTTTTACAATGAAATAAGAGAAGAAATGAACAAACATATTAGTGGTGTTTTATGGTTTAGTTGATATTACTGTTTACGATGCGCCAATACTACCGGCGGCTGACCACTAAATGGATTATGCATTCTCCCGATAGTTTTAGACCCCATAGCCGACGCCCTAATTACACTACGATCTCCATAACGTTTCCTTATCGTATCCAACGCGCTATATAATTCTAATTGCTCTTCTGTATCTTCAAACAGATTGATTTGATAATTACCGGTAACCAAATGACTAAAACGTATCCCTATAAGTCTAATAAGCAATCGTTTATTATACAATCGATCAAAAAGATCCAGGATCTTGGGAATCAACAAATGATCTGCACTGGTATAAGGAATTTTAAGTTGTTTGGTATAGGTATTAAAATCAGAATAACGAACTTTTACAGCAATGCATGCTGTAAGTTTATCTCCTCTTCGCAATTGATACGCAAGATTTTCTGTCATCGCAACCAGAATGCCTCGTAGTTTAATAACATTGGTAGTATCTCTATCGAATGTTCTCTCTGTCGAAATAGATTTTCGCTCAGAAAAAGGAATTACCGGAGTATTATCAATACCGTTAGCTCGTTTCCAGATTACAATACCATTACGACCCAAAACACTTTGCATCATTTCGACAGGCATTTCCTGTAGTGTTTTAATCCTCTTAAGCCCCAGATTGCGAAGGGTTTGATAGGTTTTATCTCCCACCATCGGAATTTTTTTTATCGATAAAGGTGCTAAAAAAGGTTTTTCGAATCCAAAATCGATTTTAAGTTGGTTATTAGGTTTGGCTTCGTTTGTAGCTATTTTAGAAACTACTTTATTGACCGATAACCCAAATGAAATAGGCAATCCTGTTTCTTTTACAATCGATTGTCGTAATTCGGTCGCATACTTATAGCTTCCAAAAAAACGATCCATCCCTGTTAAGTCTGCATAAAACTCATCGATACTGGATTTTTCAAAAACTGGTACTTTTTCTGTAATAATTGCTGTTACATCATCTGAGTATTTGCTATATGTACCCGCATTTCCTTTTATTACTACTGCTTCTGGACATAATTCTTTGGCCATTTTCATAGGCATACCCGAATGTATCCCATAACTACGAGTTTCATAACTACATGCAGCTACTACTCCTCGATCACTAATACCTCCTACCAATAGCGGGCGATCTTTTAACCGGCTATCGATCAATCTTTCGACAGACACATAAAAAGTATCCAGATCTAAATGTAGGATGGTTTTCTTCATTACTTTTTTGGAATTTTTCCAAAAATATGGAATTTTTCCAAAATAAAATCAGTTTTATTGAAGAAATATCTGACAGAAACAACATAAGTGAAACGTTATCAACCAATTAAACCATATTAGAATTTAACCCTACTTTGTATTTTAGAGCTAAAAAAAAACATCCATCCCAACCTTCCTTCAAAGGAAGGAGTTTCAAATCTCCCTTTGAAACGAGGTTTAGAGGGATGTAAATTGTATTTCCTTTAAAATGTATATTGATTTAAGATACTAAATAGGATTAATGGATTTTTTCAATAGTAATTTCGTTTCCATTAAAACTAAAAATATCTTTTTCAGACTTTCCTAACAGTAATTTTCCGATAGGAGAATTGGCTGCAATTGCAAAATATGAAGTAGTAGTCACCTGCAACTCTCCAACCGAAATACTAATAAAATAATTGGCTTGTGAGGTCTTTATCAAACTACCTAAATGTATATATTCTGAGGTATGTGATAAATTAATTTTACCCAATACCTCTTGTAGTTTTTGCACTTCTGCTAGTTGCTTTCCTGCTTTTTCACGCTCCAATTGCAACATTGCTCTTCCGGTTTCATGTTTATCCCCTGCAGTACTTTTGGTTTCAGAAGTCAACGATTCCTGAATTCCTGAAATAGTATCTTGTATACGTTGTAACCGATGGTTTACATGCTCTTGACATTGTTGTAATAACGCTTCTTTAATTTGCAAATTTGTCATTAGTAAGATCTATTAAATGGATTTGGGTAAAGTAATATTATTAATCTGAGTTTAATCTGAAATGCGTCAGTTTGAGTGATCTGCCTTGGCGGATTGTATCGAAAACAAGCATTTCGGTACTAAAAAGCTATTCTCGATACAATTTTTCTTCATTTTATTACGAAAAACCACTCGAATCGACGCTTTTTATAGAATATTTGATATTAATAGAAACTCAGGTTATTACTCATTCAAAAACACTAAAGTACCATAATTCTTCATTTGCATGATAATCCATTCTTTTCTTTTTTGAATATATTTTGTTGCTGGATTTGCCATAAAGTTCTGGGGATTTGGCAATATTGCTGCAATAGCAGAGGCTTCTGCTCTGGTAAGGTTTTTTGCCGATTTATTAAACCAGAATTTTGATGCAGCTTGTGCTCCATAGATATGGTTTCCCATTTCTATGCTGTTCAAGTACACCTCCAGGATACGTTCTTTACTCCAGAAAAGCTCGATTAAAAAAGTAAAATAGCTTTCTAGCCCTTTTCGAATCCAACTACGTTGCGGCCATAAAAATACATTTTTGGCTGTTTGCTGAGAGATGGTACTGGCTCCGCGTAACTTTTTACCTATTTTATGATCGGCAATTGCCTTTTCTATTGCTTTTCTATCAAAACCATTATGCGTTACAAAATGCTGATCTTCGCTACAAATCACTGCCAATTGAAGGTTTTTAGAAATTTCTGAAATCGGAATCCATTCATGTTTTATCGAAGTATGTTGCTGATTGCTAAGTTGTCGAATAATCATAAGCGGAGTCATAGGAACCGCTACCCATTTATACAGCAATACCCATAATACACTTAACACAACAAAGCCAACGCAGCTTTTAGCCAGAAAACGAATTATCCTCTTCATTTTATCCTTATTACTTTAACAAATCAGCCAATTCTGTACCTACTTGACTCCCAATCGCTACTCCCATTCCGCCAAGTCTCACCCCACAAAATACATTATTGGATATCGGCTTAATAATGGATTTTTTTTGCGACCCAACTCCCATAATCCCACTCCATCGATGGCTAATTTCAAAATGAGTAGTTGGTAAGATAACCTCACGTAACATTTCTTCTAGTTTTTGCTGGATTAACTCGGTTTGACCTAATACTGTTGTTTCTTCTGCCTTAAAATCCAGATTTCTACCTCCACCTAGCAGGATTCTATTGTCTATATTTCTAAAATAATAGTACCCTTTATCCAAATGAAAGGTTCCTTTGATATGCAAATTATCGATAGGGCGAGTAATCAACACCTGGGCACGTGCTGGTGTTACCTGGGTAATTCCTAATTGCGATGCAAAACCGTTGGTTGCAATCAAAACTTTGTTTGCAAAAAACGTACAATGATTGGTTTTTATTTCGACAGAAGAATGATGATCACTAAGGTTTTCTACCATACAATTATATAAAATCTTAATTCCAGACGCCTGTACTTTATCGATCAAAGCTTCCATCATTTTACCCGTATCTATTTGCCCTTCGAATGCGTTATAAATACATTGAGATGTTATATTTTTAAAATCAAAAGGGTTACCCCTGACATGATATACCTGTTCTTTGAAAACAGGCTTGAGTAGTGTATTTATTTTTTCTCTTTTTAAGAGGCATTTTTCTAATAATGAAGTATCCTTCTTAGAAAAAAGTTCATACCCCCCATATTGTAAATAGGAAATAGCCTGATCTCCCAAACGCTTTCTTAATATCTGAAGACCTTCATATCTTTTTTTTATCAACTGTAATACTTCATCTTCATTATGAGTGGTTAAATCTTCCAGAATTTCTGAAACACTACCAAAACAAGCAAAACCCGCATTCTTTGCACTTGCTCCATTTGGCAATATTCCTCGTTCCAGAATAAGAATTTTAGCTTTTGGAAAATTATTTCTTAATTGCAGCGCACAATTAAGTCCTACAATTCCGCTACCAATAATAACAAAATCGACATTGAATAACCATGTTTTATATTCCCAATAACTAAAATTCATTCTAAATTATTTAATGAACTGGTTTAAACCTTTTTCAATAACAAATATAATGGTTCCTAATCCGATTTTATACTTATAAAGTATCTGTTCATCCTATCAGATTGATATTTCAAGCTTATAATCACAGTAAACCAATCCTAACCAAATACGAAATAATCAACTAATTACCAACAACTTAAATACTATAAAGTAAAATTATTGTTAATAAAACCTGATAAGTTTATTTTCAAAAACAAACCTTGTCTATTACATTTACCCTATACATTTGATAATATGTGGTATGTTCTTTGGGGAAAGAACAATCATATTAATAAATCGGGAAACAAATCAAATCGTAAAATTATGCAGTACAAAGTAATTGATACAAAAAGCCAGTATTTTGGAAAAGTATTAGATTTCGAATCCTGCTCTACTTTGAGTGATTTGGGAGGAGTAATCTTAAAAACAGAAAGAAACAGAGTTTCACTCTTTAAATTTAGTGAAGTAGAATTGGTATAACTACCTATTCTACTTCTTCTTTTAGTGCTGTAATTCGCTGCACGTACTTACCAATTACATCAAACTCCAGGTTTACAATTGCTCCTATAGCAAATGTGTTAAAATTTGTATGCTCATATGTATATGGAATAATAGCTACACTAAATTCATTTTTCTTAGAACCTACTACTGTCAAACTCACTCCATTAACAGTTATAGACCCTTTCTCTATAGTAATATTACTTAAGCCAGGATCATATTCGAATGTATAGTACCAGCTACCATCTGCTTCCTTTACCGAGGTACAAACAGCCGTTTGATCTACATGTCCCTGTACAATATGCCCATCTAAACGATCTCCAAGTTTCATTCCTCGTTCTAAATTTACTATACCACCAATAGCAAGTTGATTAAGGTTTGTTTTGTCCAAAGTCTCTTTTATTGCAGTAACTGTATATTGATTTTCTTCTATAGACACTACAGTAAGACAAACCCCATTATGAGATACACTCTGATCGATTTTTAACTCATGAGTAAAATTAGCTCTCATAACAATGTCCAGATTTTCTTTATTAACTTGCAAAGAAACAACCTCTCCTAACTCTTCGATGATTCCTGTAAACATAAATGCGAATTATTTAATTAAATTTGTGACCTCAAACAACGAGGACTTAGTTTCAGACCTCAAAAATACTGATAAAGTACTTTACATAATGAAGAAAGAAGAAAAAATAAGATTAGGAATTTCTATAGGAGACCTAAATGGTATCGGTAGCGAAGTAGTGCTTAAAACTTTTGAAGATGCTCGAATGTTGGATTTTTGCACCCCGGTAATTTTTGCTTCAGTAAAAATTCTTTCTTACTTAAAAAAACAATATAAAAATCAAGCTTCACTACACGGAATTGATAAAACATCTCAAATATTAGATGGTAAAATAAACGTGCTTAATGTCTGGAAAGAAAATGTAGGCATTAGTTTTGGAAAAGAAGATGAAAAAATAGGAAGTTACGCAATTCAATCTCTTAAGGCAGCTACTAATGCATTAAAAGATGATGAGATTGATGTATTGGTAACAGCACCTATTAACAAAAGAAGCATCCAATCAGAAGCTTTTAATTTTCCCGGTCATACCGATTATCTAGATCAGGAATTAGAAGGAAATAGCCTTATGTTTATGATTACCGATGATTTAAAAGTAGGATTGCTTACTGATCATGTAGCTATAAAGGATATTGCAGAAACTATAACTCCAGAATTAATCGAACAAAAAGTGAATACTATTCATCAATCACTTAAACAGGATTTTGGTATATCAAAACCCAAAATTGCGGTATTAGGTATCAATCCGCACAGTGGTGATAATGGAGTAATTGGCAAAGAAGATGAAAATATATTAAAACCTACGATTCACAAAATTAATGAATCCGGTAAATTAGTATATGGCCCTTATGCCGCAGATAGCTTTTTTGGTTCTGATAATTACAAGGCTTTTGATGCTGTGGTTGCATCGTATCACGATCAAGGGCTTATCCCTTTTAAAACATTATCTTTTGGTAAAGGAGTAAACTATACTGCCGGATTAAACAAAGTACGAACATCTCCTGATCATGGGACAGCTTTCGAAATTGCAGGTAAAAATCAGGCCGATAATAGTTCTTTTAAAGAAGCTGTTTTTTCTGCATTAACTATTTTTAAAAATAGAAAAGAATATGCCGAGCTAACGAAGAACTCTTTAAAAAAACAACCTAGAAAACCACAAAACAAACAAAATCAAACCGCTTAAAAGCGTATATAGACAAATAATGAGCAATAAATTTCTTTGATAAAAGAAGTATTGCAAACATAAATTACAAGACTATCAAAAGAGCAAGAAGTTAAATCACTAACAATCTGATATATTTTTGATTACAAAAATACTTTCATAATGTTTTTTTACTATCTTTGCACCCGCCTTTCTCAAATAGATAGGCATCTGAAACTGATGATGAAATGATACAACTAAAAGAGTACACTATTCCTTTTGTTGGGTTAAAGCAAGGATTACACCAGTTTGAGTATAGAATTGACAACACGTTCTTTACACATTTTGAGTATGATGAGTTTAATGCATCTACAGTAAAAGTTGATTTAGAGTTCAACAAAAAAACAACTATGTTAGAACTCCAATTTAAAGCAACTGGAACTATAAATGTAAATTGTGATCTCACCAATGAGCCTTTTGATTTACCAATCGAAAATCAATTTTTTTTGGTAATTAAGTTTGGTAATGAATATAACGATGAAAACGAAGAGCTTTTAATACTTCCTCATGGGGAGTATGAAGTAAATATTCAGCAGTATATTTATGAGCTTATTATATTGGCTATACCTGCCAAAAAAGTTCATCCCGGTGTAGAAAATGGTACATTAAAATCAGACATACTAGAAAAACTGGAAGAATTAAGTCCAAAAGAAAAAACAACAACAAATAACAATGAGGATACAGATCCTCGCTGGGATAAATTAAAAAACTTATTAAACGATAAATAATAGCTAAGCAATGGCACATCCTAAGAGAAAAATATCGAAAACGAGAAGAGATAAAAGAAGAACGCATTACAAAGCTTCTGTACCACAAATAGCTACTGATCCTACTACAGGAGAAGCACATTTGTACCACAGAGCTCACTGGCATGAAGGTAAGTTATATTACCGTGGACAAATCGTTATTGACAATACTGAAGAAGAAGTAGCTTAATAATATTGTTAAAATTTTAAAGAGAGCTCTCACAATTGTGAGGGTTTTTTTGTTTTTAGTTGAATATGTGTCAAAATCCCGTTATTTTGCGCCATATTTGTATATAATTTAGTAATTTCAACGACTTTTTGTGCATTTTTGCGCTCTAGTTCGTGAAACTAAAACTAAGATATGAGTAAAATCACAGCCGCTATCACAGCTGTAGGCGCATATGTGCCAGACTATGTGTTAACTAATGATATACTAGCAACAATGGTTGACACTAACGACGAATGGATAACCTCTCGTACAGGTATTAAAGAACGTCGAATTTTAAAAGACAAAGACAAAGGAAGTTCTTTCTTAGGCATCAAAGCTGCAGAAGACTTGATTGCCAAAAAAAATATTGATCCCAAAGAGATTGATATGGTAATTTTTGCCACGGCAACACCAGATCTTCCAGTAGCTTCTACAGCTGCATACACTGCCTCTCAAATAGGCGCTGTAAATGCTTTTTCGTATGACTTACAGGCTGCCTGCTCTGGATTTTTATACGGAATGTCTACCGCAGCAAGCTACATCGAATCTGGAAGATACAAAAAAGTATTGCTAATCGGTGCAGATAAAATGTCTTCTATAATTGATTATAAAGATCGCACCACATGCATCATTTTTGGTGATGGTGGCGGAGCTGCTCTTTTTGAACCGAACAACGAAGGACTTGGGTTACAAGATGAATATCTTCGATCTGATGGTATCGGAAGAGAATTCTTAAGAATTGAAGCAGGAGGTTCTATACTCCCTACTTCTGAAGAAACCCTAGCCAAAAAACTACATTTTGTTAGACAAGACGGAAAGACTGTATTTAAATACGCAGTTTCTAATATGGCAGATGCCAGCACAAAGATCATGGAACGTAATAACCTAACAGGTGACGACGTAGATTGGCTGATCGCCCATCAAGCTAACAAACGTATCATTGACGCAACTTCTAACAGAATGAACTTAGATCAAAGTAAAGTTCTTATGAATATTGAGCGATATGGTAATACGACTTCTGCCACTTTGCCATTATTGCTTAGTGATTACGAAAAACAATTCAAAAAAGGAGACACTTTAGTATTCGCCTCTTTTGGAGGTGGCTTTACATGGGGCTCTATTTATCTTAAATGGGCTTATAATTCCTAAACAACTAAAACACATAATACCAACACATTATGGATTTAAAAGAAATTCAGAATTTAATTAAATTTGTTGCCAAATCAGGGGCAAGTGAAGTAAAATTAGAGATGGATGATGTTAAAATCACTATCAAAACCGCATCAGACGAAAGCAAAGAAACTACTATAGTACAACAAATACCTGTTGGCAGTGCTGTTCCATCACATCCGGTAGCCCCAGTTGCAGCAGCTACACCGCCTGCAGCTACACCTGCAGCAACGCCGCCTGCAGCAACAGAAGCTGTCGCAGAAGACGATTCTAAATACATTACTATCAAATCTCCTATTATAGGAACATTATACAGAAAACCATCACCAGACAAACCTACATTTGTTGAGGTTGGAGACACTATAAAAGAAGGTGACGTACTTTGTATTATTGAAGCCATGAAACTCTTTAATGAAATCGAAAGTGAAGTTTCTGGTAAAGTAGTAAAAGTATTAGTTGATGACGCTTCTCCTGTAGAATTTGATCAACCACTATTCTTGGTAGACCCATCATAACCCGATTTTAAAATTCCAATAAACAAATCTCAAAAATCTGGATTGTCCAGAAATTTGAAACTTGGAATTTGAGATTTTTAAATTTAAAAAAGTTATGTTTAAAAAAATCCTAATTGCAAATAGAGGTGAGATTGCTTTACGGGTAATAAGAACCTGTAAAGAAATGGGCATAAAGACAGTAGCAGTATACTCTACTGCTGATGCAGAAAGCCTACATGTTCGTTTTGCCGACGAAGCAGTATGCATAGGACCCGCTCCTAGTAATCAGTCTTACTTAAAAATGCCTAATATCATAGCTGCTGCAGAAATCACAAATGCAGATGCTATACACCCTGGATACGGTTTCCTTTCTGAAAATGCAAAATTTTCTAAAATCTGTGAAGAGCACGAAATAAAATTTATTGGTGCCAGCGCAGAAATGATCGAAAAAATGGGAGATAAAGCAACAGCAAAATCTACCATGATTGAAGCCGGAGTACCTTGCGTACCAGGAAGCGAAGGCATAATTCCAGATTTTGAAACCTGCATAAAAGTAGCAAAAGAAACAGGATACCCTGTAATGCTTAAAGCCAGTGCTGGTGGTGGTGGAAAAGGAATGCGTGCCGTTTGGAAAGAAGAAGACCTGCAGGCCGCATGGGAATCTGCCAGACAAGAAAGTAAAGCCGCCTTTGGCAATGACGATATGTACATGGAAAAACTTATTGAAGAGCCAAGACATATCGAAATACAAGTTGTAGGTGATAGCAACGGTAGAGCATGTCATTTATCAGAAAGAGATTGCTCTGTACAACGTAGACATCAGAAACTTACAGAAGAAACACCATCTCCATTTATGACTGATGAACTTCGTAAAAAGATGGGAGAAGCTGCAATAAAAGCTGCAGAATACATCAAATATGAAGGCGCTGGAACTGTAGAATTTTTGGTAGACAAACACCGTAATTTCTACTTTATGGAAATGAACACTCGTATCCAGGTAGAACACCCTATTACAGAACAAGTAGTTGATTATGATCTAATTAGAGAACAAATATTAGTTGCTGCAGGAGTACCTATTTCGGGTAAAAATTATTTCCCTCAATTACACTCCATAGAATGCAGGATTAATGCAGAAGATCCTCATAAAGATTTTAGACCTTCTCCAGGAAAGATTACCAATCTGCATATTCCAGGAGGTCATGGTATTAGAGTAGACACACACGTATACAGCGGTTATATTATTCCGCCAAATTATGACTCTATGATCGCTAAGCTTATAACCACTGCACAAACCAGAGAAGAAGCTATTAACAAAATGAAGAGAGCTTTAGACGAGTTTGTAGTCGAAGGAATAAAAACTACTGTTCCTTTTCACAGACAACTAATGGATGATCCGGATTATGTATCAGGAAATTACACTACAAAATTTATGGAAGATTTTGAAATGGCTAACTAGTAGCAGCATCAATATAACACCAAAAAAGCCTCTAATGATTATCATTAGAGGCTTTTTTTGCTTTTAAGCAACTTTATTGCATAAAAAACCCCGATTTTATAAAAAATCGGGGTTTTAATTTATTTTATCAATTCACCATTTTTGTCGTGAAAATGATATTCTAAATACGTGTAAGCGTCTCTAGGTACAATTTTTACCCATCTCTTATGATTTAAAAACCATTTAGATCGGGTGGATGGAAATCCTTTTGTTAAAAAAGCCGCTATAAAAGGATGTGCACTTAACACTATCTTCTTGTGGTCTTTTTTTATTAATTTTTCTAACTCAACCTTAATTTTCTCTACCAAAACTATTGGTGCCTCAACTTCACCATTTATTCCGCTAGGATCTTCCTCTCGGGTTTTGATATTCATTTCTGGTCGCACACGCTGTCGCGTGATTTGTATTAAGCCAAATTTACTTGGCGGTAATATTTTGTGTTTTGCCCTATCATCTTTCATCTCTTCTCTTAAATGATTGAAGAGTGTTCTGCGGTTATCAGCATTATTCATATCGATAAAATCGACTACGATAATACCTCCCATATCTCTAAGACGTAGTTGGCGTGCTACTTCTGCCGCACTAATTAAATTAACTTCTAATGCGGTATCTTCTTGGTTTTTAGCCTTATTAGACCTATTTCCACTATTTACGTCGATCACGTGCATCGCTTCTGTATGCTCAATCACCAAATAAGCTCCTTTACTCATGGATACCGTTTTGCCAAAACTTGTTTTTATTTGGCGTTCGATACCATATTTTTCAAAAATAGGAACCTTTGGGTTATGCAGTTTTACGATCGACTCTTTTTTTGGAGCAATTTCTTGCAGATACTCTTTGATTCTGTTACAGAGATCTTCATCATCTACTACAATAGAAGTAAAGGAATCATTAAAGACGTCCCTTAAGATAGAAGAAGCTCTATTCATTTCACCTAATACTTTTGATGGATGATGTGCTTTATATAATTTTTTACACATGCCTTCCCATCTTGCGATTAGGTTTTGCAAATCTTTGTCTAGTTCTGCTACTTTTTTGCCTTCTGCTACAGTACGTACAATAATTCCAAAGCCTTTTGGTTTTATACTTTTTACAAGCCTTTTTAACCGCTCTTTTTCTTCTGAAGACTCTATTTTTTGTGAAATAGAAATTCTATTCGAAAAAGGCACCAAAACAATATATCGACCAGCTATTGAAAGCTCTGAACTAATTCTAGGTCCTTTGGTAGATATAGGCTCTTTTACTATTTGTACTAATAGCGATTGATTTGATTTTAGCACATTCGTTATTACTCCGTGCTTATCAATATCGTTCTCTTGAGGAAAATCCTTAAGAGAATAGTTTTTTAATTTACCTGTGCTTACACGTTTTATGAATTTAAGCAAAGAAGAAACTTGAGGACCAAGGTCATGGTAATGTAAAAATCCATCTTTTTCATAGCCAACATTAACAAATGCAGCATTGAGACCTGGGACAGATTTGCGGATTTTGGCTATAAAAATATCACCAACCGCAAAGTTACTATCATCTTCTTCTTTATGTAATTCAATTAGTTTTCCACCCTTTAGTAAGGCAAAATCCGTAGAGGAACCTGACCTAATGATCAATTCGTTGTTCACTCTGATTAGATTTTTATTCCGACAATTATCGGAATGGATTAAACAATTTTTTCACAGGAATTTTTAATTCCATTGAAATAAAACACATACAGGTAGTTAGTATGCCATTTTATTTCGATTTCAAAGAACTTAGCTTTTCAAACAAAAAAAGTAGTTAGAAACTACTTTTTCTTATGACGATTTGCTCTTCTTCTTTTTTTACGCTTATGCGTAGCTACCTTATGTCTTTTACGTTTTTTACCACTTGGCATATGTGTACTTTTTATTTATTATTAATTATTTTACTTCTACGTTGGTCTTTACACCTTCTACAAATACTTTTGCAGGTTTAAACGCTGGTATATTATGTGCAGGAATCTTAATTGTCGTATTTTTAGATATGTTACGTCCTGTTTTTTCTGCTCTCGTTTTTATAATAAAGCTACCAAATCCTCTTAGGTATACATTATCCCCACTCTCTAGTGAGCTTTTTACTTCTTCCATAAAGGTTTCAACCGTTGCTTGAACATCACCTTTTTCTATTCCTAATTTTTCTGAAATTTTTGCTACAATATCTGCTTTAGTCATTATAATACCTATTAAGGGTTTTTTTAAATTTTCAAGGGGGCAAATATAAGAATTTAAAATCCAAAATATCAATACTTAAGATGATATTTTAATCTTTAAACGTTTAATTTTGCAAATCTTATTATTTTTCTATGAAATTTTCTAAAAAACTCATTACGTGGTACTTACAAAACAAAAGAGACATGCCATGGCGAGAAACCAAAAATCCATACCATATTTGGTTGAGCGAAATTATACTTCAGCAAACAAGAGTAGCGCAAGGTTTACCTTATTATATATCCTTTACAAACACGTTTCCAACAGTATTTGATCTAGCCAAAGCAACAGAAGAAGAGGTGCTAAAACTATGGCAAGGACTGGGATATTACTCTCGTGCCAGAAATCTACATACTACAGCAAAATATGTAGCTAATGAGTTAAATGGTGTTTTTCCCAACACCTACAAAGACTTATTGCTTTTAAAAGGTGTCGGAGACTATACGGCTAGTGCAATTGCTTCCATTTGCTACAAAGAACCTGTTCCTGTGGTAGACGGCAACGTATATAGAGTGTTGTCGCGTTTCTTTGACATAGACACTCCTATAAATAGCACTCCAGGAGTAAAAGAATTCAAAAAATTAGCAATAGCATTAATGGATCATGATCAACCTGCAGAATATAATCAAGCAATAATGGAATTTGGAGCCCTGCAATGCAAGCCTCAAAACCCAGATTGTAATAGTTGTATCTTATCCAATAGTTGCGAAGCACTACAGCACAAAAAAGTTGCCGTATTACCTGTAAAAACAAAAAAGCTAAAAATTAAACACCGACATTTTAATTATTTAGTCTTTGATTTAGATAAACAAAAGACAGTTATTAAACAAAGAAGCGGTGACGGCATATGGAAAGGGCTTTATGAGTTTCCTTTAATAGAAAGTGATTCTTTTGACATCACCCAAGTTTCATCACATATCACTTTTAAAGAAATAGTTGGAGATCATATATATGAGATAACACCATATCTAGACAAACCAGTCATACATAAGCTATCACATCAACATTTACACACTCAATTTTATATCATAAAAATGAAAACACCTAAAAAGATCAATTCTACCAATAAGGTAATAGCAATCAAAGATATTGACATCTACCCTGTACCTATTTTGGTAAGCAACTTTATAGATGCTTTTTTTTAAGTTTTCTTCAAAAAACATATACTATAATTGTATCCCCAACTATAAACATACGTTAAGAAACTTTTTACCATATATGCTTTTCTTTTTTTTTATTACATTTACTAATACATATGTAAAGACATATCTGTGTTAATATAGGTATACGGTCTTAAAGCAGATTATATATTTAAATTGATAAAATAATAATACTTTGATAGTATTAAATGAGTTTTATTATTTCTTTGCAACTAATAAACCTTATATAAATTACCCTAATAATGACAGGAACACTAAATAAAGTAATGTTAATAGGACATACCGGAGATGAAATAAAGATGCATTATTTTGAAGGAGGTAACTGTATTGGACGATTTCCGTTAGCTACCAATGACTCTTATGTAAATAAAAGTACAGGAGAGCGTGTAACCACTACAGAATGGCACAATATAGTGGTAAGAAATAAAGCGGCAGAGATTTGTGAGAAATACCTTAACAAAGGAGATAAGATATATATAGAAGGACGTCTAAAAACCCGGAAATGGCAGGACGAACAAGGAAAAGACAGGTATAGTACAGAAATACAATGCACGGACTTTACCTTTCTTACTCCAAAAAATGAAAACCAGTCTACAGGAGCCGTACCTCAAAATTCGCCCCAGACAAATACTCCACCTGCCAGTAACAATCAGCAACAGGCAGTTTCTCCTAACCCAACAGAAAAAGAAGAAGATGATGATCTTCCGTTCTGATTTGTATAACTAAACAAAGATACTTTGGATCCTGATCCTATACAGCTTCTAATCTCGCTATTTGCTTTTGATATTATGCAGACCGTTAATTTGGTTGCACTTATAGCCTTGCTTATATTCTCTGCCCTAATTTCTGGCAGTGAGGTTGCTCTATTCTCTTTAACTCCAACCGATCTCAAAGAAGAAGAAAACCCGTCAAAGAATTTAAGGATTGTATCAAAATTATTGGATAATCCCAAAAAGTTATTGGCCACAATATTGGTTGCTAACAACTTTATTAATATAGCCATCATACTCCTTTTTGATAATTTGGGAGAGATTTATCTAAGTCATCTTGATTATGTCTTTCTTGGATTAATTAATATACGACTTGTTGTCGAGGTTGGAGTGGTTGCTTTTCTTATTTTATTATTTGGAGAAATTTTACCAAAGATATATGCCAGCAGAAACAATGTGAAATTTGCTAAGCTCATGGCTCGACCTCTTCGTTTTTTGGATTGGATCATCTATCCTATTAGTATTCCGATGCGAAGTGTCACTATGGCGATTCATAATAGATTAGGAAAACAAAAATCCAACCTAAGTGTCGATCAATTATCACAGGCTTTAGAGTTAACATCTGATAAAGACACTACTGATGAAGAAAAGAAAATACTAGAAGGTATTGTATCTTTTGGTAATACAGATACCAAACAGGTTATGCGACCCAGAATGGATATCTTTGCCTTAAACAAGGACGCTTCTTACAAAGAAATTTTTTCAGAAATTATAGAAAATGGTTTTTCTCGCATCCCTGTTTATGAAGATAGTATCGACAAAGTGGTGGGGATTTTATACGTAAAAGATCTTCTTCCTTATATCAATCAATCGTCTTTTGATTGGATTTCATTATTAAGAGAGCCTTATTTTGTGCCTGAAAACAAAAAATTAGACGATTTGCTTAACGATTTTAAGAATAAAAAAAATCATCTGGCTATTGTTGTTGATGAATATGGAGGAACTAGTGGATTAATTTCTTTAGAAGATATTATTGAAGAAATTGTAGGCGATATTAGCGACGAATTTGATGACGAAGATCTTGTGTTCTCAAAACTTGACGATCGAAACTACGTTTTTGAAGGAAGAACTGCATTAAAAGATTTTTACAAAGTGCTAAAACTCGAAAACAATACTATTTTTGAAGATATTAAAGGAGATGCAGAAACTATAGCCGGTCTGCTATTAGAAATATCAGGGAGTTTCCCTAAAAGAGGAGAAACTATCTTTATTAGACATTATGCTTTTAAAGTAGAGTCGTTGGACAAAAAAAGGATAAAACAGGTGAAATTAACTATCAATGATTAATGAAGACTAAAATAATAAAACTTTTATCGATCATTTTTTTAGCAGGGCTTTATTCCTGTGGAGGCGAAATAGTTCCAAAACAAAAAGGAATGTTGCGATTAAGTTATCCATCTCCAAAATATGCCAAAGCCTCTCTACCTTGTCCATTTTCTTTTGAGAAAAACGAATTCTCTGAGCTTCAAAAAGCAAGAAGAAACAAAAAATGTTGGTATAACCTAGAATATAAAGCACTAAAAGCAACACTCTATATATCCTATTACCGGGTAGACAATAACCTGACCGCTTTATTAAGGGATGCTCAAAATCTTACACAAGAGCATGTGATCAAAGCAGATGCTATCAAACCCGAAGAGTATATTAATTCTGAAAAGAATGTATATGGGATGATTTACAAAGTATCTGGTGATGCCGCTTCTCCTTCTCAATTTTATGCAACAGATAGTGTTAAAAACTTTGTCATAGGCTCTATTTATTTTAAAACCAAACCTAATTACGACTCGATACTTCCTGCCGCCAATTATTTACGTAATGACATTAGGCATCTTATAGAAACTCTTGAATGGAAAGAATAGTTTTTAGTTAATTTTTATCCAAAATTATCTCGAAACATTCAGAATTTTGTCAGATTTGCACCTTATACAAGGTAAAATGCAAAACACAAAATCAAAATGGCTCTATCTTATAATCCTATCTCTGGTTTGGGGTAGTTCTTTTATTCTTATCAAAAAATCACTTATTGGGCTTACCCCTATTCAATTAGGCTCTTTAAGAACTATTTTTGCAGCATTATTTCTATTCCTAATCGGTTTTAAAAGTATTAAAACCATTGCTGCACCTGACTGGAAATGGGTCATCCTTTCTGGTTTTTTAGGAACCTTTATACCTGCTTTTTTATTTGCATTTGCCGAAACAGAAATCGATAGTGGAATAACTTCTGTACTAAATTCTATGACCCCTCTAGTAACCTTAATTTTGGGGGTATTAGTTTTTTCTATTTCCTTTAACAAAAACCAACTTATAGGAGTAATTGTAGGATTGATTGGCTGCCTTGCATTAATTCTTGAAGGTGCATCTATACATCCAGATCAAAATTATTGGTATGCATTATTGGTACTATGTGCTTCTGTTTGTTATGCTTTTAATGTTAACATTATAAAAAAGCATATGCAACATATTTCGCCTATGGCTATTGCCAACGGAAATTTCCTCGCACTATTTGTCCCCGCTTTACTCACTTTGTTTTTTTCTGGTTTTTTTAAAGAAGAAATTGTAATGTCATCAAAAACACACACAAGTTTACTATACATTTCTATTCTTGCTATTGTGGGTACCGGGATCGCCAAAGTTTTATTTAACAAATTGGTACAAATCAGTACTCCTGTATTTGCAACTTCGGTAACCTATACTATACCTATAGTAGCACTATGTTGGGGATTACTAGACAACGAGAAATTTACTTTTTACCAGGCAATTGCTTCTCTTGTAATAATTTTTGGAGTATATCTGGCCAATAGAAAAAAATAAACAAGAATTTCTAAGCACATAGCAAATTACACCCAACTGATTCATAGTATTTAACAATACACTAGTTATGTAATCGAATCCATATTTGAATATTTTCTTAGCTTTTCTTCTGTGTTTTTTGATGGTAATGGGTTTAAGTAAAAAATACACCTATTTTATAACACCCAAACAAATGCGATCATTACCGGCAGAACCTGTTTTTTCTATACACTCTATATTTTTTAGATGTGCCTTTCCGATATCAAACTTACTTGTTTTCACAACTTCAAAAACATGTTTCTCAAGAAAAAAGTATAGAACGAATTTCTTACAAAAGAAACTAACTGTCAGACTAATACGACATCGAAGTAAGCAATAACTTAGTAGATTCGTTTACTTCTTAGATATACTAAATACAAATTCATGACATAAACGAATATTTCAGGCACTTGTCGAAAAAACAGGTAATATGCCATTTTTTTATTGATATTTGTATCTAACTAACATCTAACTCAAAATACACTAATTCACATGAAAAATCAACTTTATATAACCTAGCTGTAACTACTTCGTATTCTAAACGCATAAGTAAGTATAAAGTAAAGCTTTAACTAAAATTACAAAATTGTAGGGATTATATATTTCTTCTCAAAATTGTATATAAAATTATATCCCTTACAAGAAAACAGATACATGCTTTAAAACTTCCCAGTAAGCTGTTATAAGTAATTCTAAGTATTAAGTACTGCTTAATATTTATATACACGATGACTATCAACTTATCATAAAAATTAACTATACTCAAATTTAACAAAATGAAAAAAATTTGCATTATTCTATTCGTATTGACTTGCTATGTCATGCAAGCGCAAGTAAATGCTCCCTGGATGGAGCAACTAAGAAATTCCAGAAGTAAATCTGCTGAAAGTACTCCTCTTACATACCAAGAAATCAACGATTCCTTTAATAGATATTGGGTAAAACGTGATCATGAGGCTAAAGGAAGTGGATACAAGCCGGGCATGAGATGGGGTGAATATAAGAAAAATTCTGTTCAGCCAGATGGGACACTCCCTACACCTCAATTTATGTGGGATCAATGGGCCAGTAAGAAAAAAATGGCCCCTAAAAACAGAAGTAACGCCAATTTTAATTGGACTCCAATGGGACCTTTTGACCATAATCCAGGAAATTCTTGGTCTCCGGGTCAAGGAAGAGTGAATGTGGTAGCTATAGATCCTAATAATGACAACATCATATATGTTGGTGCTCCTGCCGGAGGTATCTGGAAATCTACCAATAGTGGTTCTACCTGGACACCTCTTATAGATGATTTACCACAAATTGGAGTTTCTGGAATTGCAATAGATCCCAAAAATTCTAATATTATATACATATCAACAGGTGATGATGATGCCAGTGATAGTTACAGTATAGGAGTTCTTAAGTCTACTGACGGAGGTACTACCTGGGCTAAAACCGGCTTAGTTTTCAACAATACATATACTACTAGTAATGATATCTATATAGATCCTAATAATTCTAATACACTATGGATAGCTACCAGTGTTGGTCTATATAAAACAACGAATGCCGGCACTAGTTGGAGAAGAACTTTAAATGGTAATATTAAGGATATTAAATTAAAACCTGGTGATTCTAATACAATTTATGCTGTTACTTCTTCATCTTTTTATAAGTCTACAGATGCTGGTAATAGTTTTTCGCAAGTACGAAGTGGATTACCTTCTAGTTCTGGGAGATTTGTAATTGATGTTACTTCTGCAAACCCTCAATACGTATATGTATTAAGTGCTAACACTCGAAACAATGATTACTCTTTTCAAGGAATATATAAATCTACTAACAGTGGAGCTAGCTTTACTAAAACAAGGGAGACCTCTGATATATTTCAAAGTGGCCAAGCTTGGTATGATCTTGCATTTGCTGTTTCTGATAAGGATCCTAATACTCTATTTGTAGGAGTTCTTGATATTTGGAAATCTACAGACGGTGGTAATGATTTCTCAAGAATTAACAAGTGGGATCGTCCTAGACAAGCTTCATATACCCATGCAGATATTCATTTCTTAAGATATCATAAAGGAAGATTATTATGTGGTAGTGACGGTGGTGTATTCATCTCTAATAATGATGGTAACAGTTTTACAGATTATACCAAAGGGTTGCAAATTGGTCAATTCTATAGAATTTCTGTAGCAGCAAATGCTAGCTCCACAAATCTAGTAGGTGGATTGCAGGATAATGGAGGATATGGTTTAAAAAACTCTACTTGGTATAATTATCATGGAGCTGATGGTATGGATTGTGCTGTAAGTGGTAATAACCCTAATACATATTATGGTTTTATACAAGGCGGCGCATCTTTATATAGAACTACAGATAGAGGTGCTAATCAAAACTATGTAACAAGAGGCCCTGAGGGTGGTAATTGGGTAACTCCATTAGTGTCTGATAGTAATGGGAATTTATACGCTGGATATTCTAGTTTCTACAAATTGGTAAACAACAGATTTGTAAAACAAGGTAATTATAACTTTGGAGGTAGATTAGATTTTATAGAAATAGACCCTTCTAATGAAAATAATATATATGCATCAAGAGCTAAAAATTTATACCGTAGTACGAACAAAGGTATAAATTGGTCTCGGGTTTCTAGCTTTCAAACGAATATAACTTCAATAGAAGTACATAATGATAATAGTAATATTTTATTTGTGACTACGAGTGGTTCTTCTAATGGCGGAGTTTTTAAGTCTAGTAATCAAGGGGCTGATTTCACAAATATTTCTGGTAATCTGCCACGTGAAGGTAAGTTTATTGTAAGACACGAAAAAGGTACTGAATCAATCTATCTAGGTACATACTTAGGAGTATATCACAAAAATGGAGATAATGCTTGGGCAGACTACTCTCCTAGCTTACCCACAGTTGCAGTTCGCGATTTAGAAATTAATTATCAAGATAAAGTAGTAATTGCTGGAACGTATGGTAGAGGTATATGGAAAGCTCCACTTGCTGGATCAAATACTGACGATAATGAAGCTCCAACAGCTCCAACTAGATTAACAGCAGATAACGAAACACAAACTACCATTGATCTTGCTTGGACTGGGTCTACAGATAACGTGGGCGTAACAGGATATGAAGTATATCAAGGAGACACAATGATAGCTACTGTCGAGGGAACAAGATACCAAGCTATGGGACTATTAGCTGGTACAGAATATTCTTTTAAAGTATTAGCAATGGATGCTGCTGGAAATAAGTCAAGGTTTAGCAATACAGCAACCGCATCTACATTACCAGAAGCAGATACAGAAGCTCCAACGGAGCCAACAGGGTTAACTGCTGGCAACGAGACACAAACTACCATTGATGTTGCTTGGACCGGGTCTACTGATAACGTGGGTGTAACAGGATATGAAGTATATCAAGGAGATGTTATGATAGCAACTGTAGAAGGAACAAGATATCAAGTTACAGGTTTAACAGCTGGTACAGAATATTCTTTTAAAGTATTAGCAATGGATGCTGCTGGAAATAAGTCAAGGTTTAGCAATACAGCAACCGCATCTACATTACCAGAAGCAGATACAGAAGCTCCAACGGAGCCAACAGGGTTAACTGCTGGCAACGAGACACAAACTACCATTGATCTTGCTTGGACCGGGTCTACTGATAACGTGGGCGTAACAGGATATGAAGTATATCAAGGAGATGTTATGATAGCAACTGTAGAAGGAACAAGATATCAAGTTACAGGTTTAACAGCCGGTACAGAGTATACTTTTAAAGTATTAGCAATGGATGCTGCTGGAAATAAGTCAAGGTTTAGTAATACAGCAACCGCATCTACATTACCAGAAGCAGATACAGAAGCTCCAACGAATCCAACAGGATTAACTGCTGGCAACGAAACACAAACTACCATTGATCTTGCTTGGACTGGGTCTACAGATAACGTGGGCGTAACAGGATATGAAGTATATCAGGGAGATACAATGATCGCTACTGTCGAGGGAACAAGATACCAAGCTATGGGATTATTAGCTGGCACAGAATATTCTTTTAAAGTATTAGCAATGGATGCTGCTGGAAATAAGTCAAGATTTAGTAATACAGCAACCGCATCTACATTACCAGAAGCAGATACAGAAGCCCCAACGGAGCCAACAGGATTAACTGCCGGCAACGAGACACAAACCACCATTGATCTTGCTTGGACTGAGTCTACAGATAACGTAGGCGTAACAGGATATGAAGTATATCAAGGAGATACAATGATCGCTACTGTCGAGGGAACAAGATACCAAGCTATAGGATTATTAGCTGGCACAGAGTATACTTTTAAAGTATTGGCAATGGATGCTGCTGGAAATAAATCAAGATTTAGCAATACAGCAACCGCATCTACATTAACTGATGATACTGTAGATAACGAAGCTCCAACAGATCCAACAGACTTAACTGCTGGCAACGAGACACAAACTACCATTGATCTTGCTTGGACTGAGTCTACAGATAACGTGGGCGTAACAGGATATGAAGTATATCAGGGAGATACAATGATCGCTACTGTCGAGGGAACAAGATACCAAGCTATGGGATTATTAGCTGGTACAGTGTATTCTTTTAAAGTATTGGCAATGGATGCTGCTGGAAATAAGTCAAGATTTAGTAACATAGCAACCGCATCTACATTACCAGATGATACTATAGATACAGAAGCACCTACTAACCCAACAGAATTAGTAGCTTCTAACATAAAACAAACAAGTCTATCACTTACTTGGACCGCATCTACCGATAATGTAGGTGTAACAGGATACAATGTATATCAAGGTACAGAAATGATTGGTACCACTGGAGGAACCGAAACATCTTTTAACGTTTCTGGATTAACCGCTTCTACTACGTATCAATTTACGGTAAAAGCAATGGATGCTGCTGGAAATATGTCTGAATCTAGTAATGTAGCTTCTGCTACTACCGAAGATGAGGATTCAAATAATATTTGTGAAGGTGTAGCTTCTTGGCAATGGGGAGTACCATATCAAACTGGTGATAGAGTTGTATACAAAGGAAATCTTTTTGAAAAATTAGATCAAGGATGGAAATTTATCGGAAAATGTGGAGCAAGCACTTGTGAAGGGATAGATGATTGGAAAAATGATGCTCAGTATACAGTAGGAGACAAAGTAGTATACCAAGGAAACTTATGGGAGCGTACTAACAGAGGATGGGTATTTGCATCATCTTGTGGAGCAAAATCTACTAGTAAAATAGCACCGCCAGAAGAAATTATAGTAACTCCGGTTCCAGCTACTACTAAATTGAATATTTCTTTTACACCGAATGAAACTACAACCTTTGCTGTCTTTGACATATTAGGTAGAATAGTTATGCAAGGGAAATATCAATCTCAATTAGATGTCTCAGAATTACGAGTAGGGACTTATATTTTAAGAATCTCTACCAGTAAAGATAAATATATTGCTCATTTTGTAAAAAAATAGTATAGGTATATTATTTAATTTTTAGTGAAATAGTTATAAAGGGCTGTCTGCATAGACAGCTCTTTTTTATTGTTCATATTTGAAGTTTCTAATATCAATTATTACGCTTCCTTTATTAACATCATAAAATCTAGCAATCAAATTTGCGATCGTGGATTTTCCACTTCCGGATTACTCAACAAGAGCAACTGTTTTTCCTTTTTCGATCTTTAATAAAAAATCTTTTAGCACATATTCATCTTTAATTATCATCCTAAAAGTATATCTTGCTAATCGTAAAAAAAGTAGAGACCTGTTAGAATTCTAACAGGTCTCTACTTTTTAAAAAACAAACAAAAATCTATTTAAAATCCTCGTCGGTAACCCTTTCATTTATTTTAATTTCTTTTACCGTAAAATCCATATTTTGTGGACCCAGAGATTGAGAAATTGTAAAAGGAAACTTAATACCATTCACCTCCTTATAGTCACTATAAGAAATTGCGATCGTCATTTTTTGTCCTGCCTGCTCTTGTACTGTAACTTCTTTTACCTTAAGACCTGTCTCTATATCATAAAAAGCAGTTTTCTTATCTCCTAATTTAATCTCATAAGCTTTCCCTTTATCATAAGGCTGTATTCCTTCTAACGAAGCCGAGGTATTTACCAATTCTGGAAATGGTAACGCTTCTAATTTAGCATCTTTTATCTGCTCATCGGTATACTCCATCTTTTGACCTTGAGCCATCATATATCCTTTTACACCATCAAAAACTATTTTTTGAACAGTTACTCCTCCAAAATTAACCTCGATAAGTGATTGATTCTTTTTGGTGGTCTTAGCAATTAACCCTAAAGTATTTCCATTAAATGGTGCTTCTGCGGTTACAAATAACGATGATACCGTTTCTAACTTTTCTTTTCCTCCTATGGCTTTAAAATAAGTGTCTAAAATAGATTGAGCTGTCACTCCTGTTGGTACAGCAGCATTATAATCAGGTTTCTCTGTTCTATTACCATATTTATCAAAGTATAAAATAGGTATTTTCTTATCCTCGAAAGTTATTTTCTCTAAATTTTCTAATACATCACTTCCTTTACCAACCAGTATAATTCTAGCTTTATCTAGGTTAAAATAGCTATTAGCAATTCTTTTAACATCTGCTTTTGTTACAGCATTGATTTTTGGGATAAAAGTTTCGTAAAAATCTTCTGGTAAATTTTCGATTTTTATGTCAATACTTCTATTTGCTATAGTTCTATCCTTTTCAGATGCTAAGATAAAATCTCCTAAAAATTTTGCTTTGGCATTTTTAAGTACTTGATCATCTACATCTTCTAATCGAATTCTTTTAATCTCTTTTAATATTTCTACTACTGCACTATCTGTAACTGCATTTCTGACTTTGGTTCTAACCCTAAATGTAGTTCTATAATTTTTATCTTTAGGAAGTATTGAACGTGCCCCATATGTATATCCATGCTCTTCTCTAAGATTCATATTAATATAACTATTAAATGACCCTCCTAAAATATAGTTTGCCACCAATGCTGCATGATAGTTTTGATCAGACATTTTCAAATCTGTCGTATTCATTACGATTACTTCTGTTTGCACGGCATTGGGCATATCTACAAAATTGATTTGTCTATATTGTGCATCAACCACCTTAGGAATCCCAAAAGAAGGCGCTTTTCCTACTACCCATGGAGTAAAATATTTCTCTACTAACCCCTTTGCTTTATCAAAACTTATATCACCACTTACAATCATGTAAGCATTAGAAGGCACAAAATTATCTCTATAAAACCTCTCTACATCTTCAAGCGTAATATTATTTACCGTTTTTTCTGTGATATACTCTCCTACAGGGTGGTTTTTACCGTACCCCAATACTCTTCTTACTCTTCCTGCTACTACCTCCGTACTGTTCTCTCCGGATTTTATTCCTTCTATTAGTTTTTTCTTTTCTAGATCTAATTCTTCCTGAGTAAAATTAGGGTTCAAAAAAGCATCTGCAAAAAGTTCTACAATTCGATCAGAATATTTAGATAGTGATTGCGCATACCCACTAGTTACACCTACATCTAGGTACGCCCCAAGAAAATCTACCTCTTCATTAAATACATCTTTACTGATATTTTTAGTTCCTTTACCCATTATTTGCGATACAATACTCGCAATACCCGCTTTATCTCCTTCTGCATTAGGAGGGTTATCTAATGAAAGACTTACAGAGACTCTAGGTAATTTTTTATTTTCTACTACCAAAACAGTTAGTCCATTACTCATCTTAAAGGTATTGGGCTTCCCTAAATTTATGGTAGGAACTGGTCCTGATTTAGGCATTTTTGATCGATCAATTTGCGCAGTTGCTACTACAGAGATCAATAAAAAAGCAATTATATATGTTATATTATTTTTCATGTGTTTATACTATTATTTTAGACGTCACATGGAACTCACCAAACAATCATTTTGCGATATGTATCAAAAACTTGATTATGGCTTGTTTCATCTTATTTTTAGTTGATTTTTTTAGTCAAACGAATCACCAAATTAAGGAGTTGATTGACATTTCCCGATTGGGTTCTAATTTTTATAATTCGACGATACTTTTATTTACTTGATTCTGGCAAATAATCAAGGTTAAGACGTTGATTTTTATTCAGATATTTCTTAGCAACATTCTGAATATCTTCTCTGGTAATCGATCTATAAATCTCTATTTCTTTATTTATCAATCCAGTATCTCCATAAAGTACATTGTATCTTGCCAATGAATTTGCAATACCTTCTATACTAGAATTAGAGTTTACAAAATTGTTTTCAAATTGATTTTGAAGTTTTTGAAACTCTCTTTCAGAAATCAATTCATTTTGTAACTTAGCAATTTCGGCATCCATCTCTGTCTGAAGCTTATCCATACCTACTTCTCCCAAAGGCAATGCTCCCATAATATAAGTACCATAGTCTTCTTGAGAATCAGAAAATGCAATTACTTGTAATGCCATCTTTTTATCTTCTACCATAGACTTATACATTCTTGAACTATTTCCTCCTGTCAAAATTGTAGAAATATAATCCAACACATAAGCATCTTTATTTGTTTGTTTTGGTGTTCTATATACTAAAACTTTGGCAGGAACCTGGATATTAGCATCGTACTCGGTCACCTTAATCTCTGTAGCTATAGGATCTTCTTTAATTACAGTTCTACTTATTTTTTCTCCATTGTTTTTAATCTCACCAAAATAGCTGGCAATCATTTTTTTTGCCTCTTCTATTTTAATATCTCCTGCCACCACCAAAGTAGCATTATTAGGATTATAAAACTTTTTATTAAAAGCTACAAACTCATCTAATTTTGCTGCATCAAGGTCTTCCATGCTTCCAATCACAGATTGACCATAAGGATGTTTCTTAAAGATGTGTTGATTGATTCCTGTTCGGTAGATAATCTTTCCGTAGGGAGCATTATCGATACGCTGTCTTTTCTCTTCTTTAACAACTTCGTTTTGAGTATCTACTCCTATCTTATTAATTACTGGGTGTAACATACGTTCTGACTCCATCCATAATGCCAGCTCTAAGTTATTAGACGGAAAAGTTTCGTAGTAATATGTCCTGTCCTGAGTAGTATTTGCATTATTTCTTCCTCCGTTAGAAGATACTATATCAAACCATTTCCCTCTTTCGATATTTTTTGTTCCTTCAAACAACAAATGCTCAAAAAAGTGTGCAAAACCCGTTCTACCCTTTTCCTCATCCTTGGCTCCTACATGATACATAACCCCGACAGTAATCATAGGTGCTTTGTTTTCCTGATGCAAAATTACATGCAGACCATTATCAAGATCATACTCTGTAAACTCTACTTCTTGCGCACCTACAGGTATTATTGTCATAAGCCCGCAAACGATTGCATAAAATCTATTTTTCATTCGTAATAATTTTGTTTAACTTTATTTGTCTATATGTGTATAAAGATCGTGGTTTGTTACCGTTTTTATATAGAATTGATACAATTTTTATAATGATTCCTTAAAAATACAGACAGTTTAACATCCTTTTACTACGAAAAACCCTCATAATTTCATATATTTAAAAGAGAATTGTTAAAGAAATGAAATATGAAAAAATCAACTATTCCTGTAAAATATGGTATTCTTATCGCCCTTGGGCTTATTATATATTTCTTACTTCTTTCTTTATTTGGAGTGCAAACCAATCCAATTTATAGCTTAGGTAATGGAATTATTGTAGGTATCGGGCTCTATAAAGCTATGAAGAACTATAAACTAGAAAAGCAACATAATTTTGAGTATCAGAAAGGTTTTATGGCAGGTTTACTAACAGGCTTTAATGCTACGCTTATTTTTACATCATTTTTTGCCATTTATGTCACCAACATCAACACTTCTTTTTTACCAGAGATGCTGGCAAATTGGAGCTCGCACTATCACGTAGGTGTTGGCATTGTAGTGTTTGTTGCTGCAATTATGGGGTTTGCAACTACTTTTGTCCTTACCTTATCTTTTATGCAATTATTAAAAGAAAGCTGGAATCCGAAAAAAAATCAAAATTCATACCCTGTAAAGGCTTAAAATATTTGTCATTTAATTAATTAGCAGTATATTTGCACCCGCCTAATTTTATAGGTGGGTTCTTTTTATATAAAAAATAATTAATTAAACGTTACGCTATGTACGCAATTGTAGAGATAGCAGGGCAGCAATTTAAGGTTGCAAAAGACCAAAAAGTGTTTGTAAATCGTTTAGCAGGAGAAGAAGGAGACAACGTTTCTTTTGACAAAGTTCTTCTTGCAGCAGACGGAGACAATGTTACTTTAGGCGCCCCAGCTATAGATGGAGCTCAAGTAGGAGCAAAAATCACAAGACACCTAAAAGGTGATAAAGTTATTGTTTTCAAAAAGAAAAGACGTAAAGGTTACCGTGTTAAAAATGGTCACCGTCAGTCTCTTACAGAAATCGTTATTGAAAGCATCGTAACTTCTGGAGCTAAAAAAGCAGCACCAAAAAAGGAAACTAAAAAAGCCGAACCAAAAGCAGAAGCTCCAAAGAAAGCTACTCCTAAAAAAACAACTGCAAAAAAAGGGGATGATCTTAAAAAGATAGAAGGTATTGGACCAAAAATCGCTGAAACCTTAGTTGCTAATGATATTGTAACTTTTGCAGATCTTGCAAAAGCTGACCCTAAGCAAATTGCAGAATTCATTAAGGATGTTCGTGGAAATCATGTGCCAGACACTTGGCCAAAGCAAGCACAACTTGCTGCAGACGGTAACTGGGACGAACTTAAAGAATTACAAGATAAATTAGATGGTGGCATCGAGAAGTAATTCTCTATGCACATTAAGTATTAATCCATAAAACCTAAAGAAAATGGCTCATAAAAAAGGAGTTGGTAGTTCGAAAAACGGTAGAGAATCAGAATCGAAACGCTTAGGTGTAAAGATATTTGGTGGTCAAGCTGCCGTTGCTGGTAACATCATTGTTAGACAAAGAGGTACAGCACACAAACCTGGAGAAAATGTATATGCAGGTAAAGACCATACACTACATGCCAAAATAGATGGTGTTGTAAAGTTTACTAAAAAAAGAGATAACAAATCTTATGTTTCTATTGTTCCTTTCGAAGCATAAAAAACAAATTTTATCTTTTTTATATATTATAAACCCTTTTCTACACAGAAAAGGGTTTTATTTTTCTAGGGATATTTTAATTACCTCTTCCTTCTCAATTCTTTAGAAGTCATTATATTTTTTTATACCTTTCTATCAGTAAACCTGATTTTTAAAACACGAATTTCCAACAAGAGTTCGATACCCCTATTTTACAGTATTCACTTTTAAATTTTTTATTATGAAAAAACAAACGATTTGCATAGCACTTGCTACTTCAATTTTATTTTCTAGCTGCTTAGGATCATTTAGTGCTTTTAATGGTCTTAGAGATTGGAATGATGGTGTAACTGATAGTAAATTTTTAGACAATCTAATTTTTTGGGGATTAAATATTGTTCCCGTATATGGTTTATTTTTTATTGGAGATGTTCTAATTTTTAATACCATAGAATTTTGGAGTGGTTCTAATCCGGTAGCTATGAACGAGGGTGATATTGAAACCAAGGTAGTAGAAAAAGACGGAAATACCTATAAAATGATTGCAACCAAAAACAGACTGCAAATTAATATCATTGACGGGAAAAGAAAGGGAGAAAAATTAGATTTAGTATATAGCCCAACTCAAAAATCATGGAGTGCCATTAAACCCAATGGAGAAGTTATTAAATTGTCTTCTTTTGAAAAAGGGTTTTATGTAGTGCACTTACCAGATGGAGAAAAAGTAAGAATTGACCCCAGAGCTTCAAGAAAAGAAGGAGTAGCACTTCTTGACAATAAAATAGCATTATATGAGAATTGCTTACTTGCAGAAGCAAACTAAATATTTTCAACGCTAAAAAAAGGCCTAAATAACCACATGTAGTTATTTAGGCCTTTTTTATTCAGGAAATAATTAAATAACATAACTATAATAGGTAAATAACAATACAGTAGTAAAAGCGTACTAACTTAGTCGGGTTTATAAGTAGTACAATACCGTATGAGATCTGTATACAACCTTTTTTTCCTAATATTCATTACAATTTCTTTCAATTCATTTGCTCAAGATGCAATACAGCAACAAGAAAAAAAACAAGTGGATATTGTTTTTCAATCTTTAAAATTAGCGCTTGAAACTTCGCAAAAAGAAAAAGCCCTTCCTCATATTGTCGTCCAAAAGCACACACAACTTGGTAAATTTTATCAAAAAGTAAGCATGTATAACGAAGCGATTAGACAATACAATAATGCTTTGGCCATCATCGAACAAAAAGATACACTTACTGTACATTTAAAAAATGAAATCGGAAAAATATACTTATCCTTAAAAAATAACGCAAAGGCAAAAGAGTATTTTAACGAGAATATTACGATTGCCGAAACTTCTAAATATACAAAAGGTAAAGCCATTACAAAAGGGTTGTTAGGAACCTACTACGAAAAGGAAGGAAAATACCTTGAAGCTCTTAAACATCAGAAAGAAAGCCTTGAGCTATTTTCAGAATTAAACGACAAAGAAGGCATTGCAACTGTAAACGAGAATATCGGAAGCATCTATGAAGACCTTGAACAATATGATATTGCTTATCAGTATTTTAAAAAATCTGAGGATTTTTTTAAGAAGACTAACAATACAGGCTTGATAAGTGTCTTAAATAACCTGGGAGATATTAATAGAAAAACTGGCAATTATAAAGAAGCTATTGACTATACACATAGGGCATATCAATTGGCACTTAAAACAAAAGATAAATACGAAATGAAAAGTGCCCATAAAGATCTATCAAAAGCTTATGCACTTACCAATGATTACAAAAATGCTTTTGATCATTTGTCTAAAAGTGAACAAATTAATGAGGTGTTGGTATCTACTCAAAATACACAACAACTTTATGCCTTACAAACCGTATACGAAACACAACAAAAAGAAGCACAAATAAGTCTCCTGCTCGAACAAAAAAAAACAAATAGAGCCAATCAGGATTTATTACTGGTTGGTCTTGTAACCTTAGTTTTTATTACCAGCATTTTATTTATGTACTTTAAGCGAAAACGAAAAGAAAAATCCAAAATATTGGCTTATAAACAACGAACACTAAAAGCAGAATTAGAAAAAAAAGAGATCGAAGAGAAAAACCTACAGTACGAAGTACACCTTAAAACTTCTACATTATCAAGATATAGCTTGCACCTATCTCAAAAGAACAAAATCTTATCAGATCTTTCGCTTACCTTAACCAATTTGGCCGCACGAAAAAACATTGATATTCATTCGAACATCAAAAAACTGGCAAAAGAAATTAACTTCAACTTAAAACAAGAACGAGAGTGGGATGAGTTCAACAACTTTTTTAAAGAGATACATCCAGAATTTATCAAAAAACTTTCTTCCTTATCAGAAGAAAATCTATCTCCCGCAGAATTACGCTTAGGAATGTTGCTTCGTCTTAATCTTTCTTCAAAAGAAATTGCCTCCATATTAAGAGTTACCCCAGATAGTGTAAGAGTTGCTCGTTACCGTCTACGCAAAAAGCTTCCTATCGATCAAAAAGAAGAGCTCGTTAATTTTATGATCGCCTTATAAAAGTACTCAATCCTATTTTTTAACGAGTTCTTTTTGTAAGTGTTATTGTAATGTAAATAAATCATAATTGTTGCCTTATTGTTCACACTACCACAGTCGATTGTTTACCCTTTGTTGCTTTACGCTTAACCCTTATTTTCTGATACTTGCATAGTTTTGAATTGATTTTTAAACTCACGTAAATGAAACCATCCAGATTATTAAAATTGATTTTTGTAACGCTTGTAATTGCCATATGTTCTGGTAATTTATATGCACAAAATGGTTCTGTAGCAGGAATCATAACCGATGAAAACGGCATCTACATGCCAGGAGCTTCTATTCTTATAGATTCTCTTAATAAAGCAACAATTTCTAACTTCGACGGAAAATTTACTTTGGTAAATATTCCAGAAGGAAATCATACTTTAAAAATAGCATACCTAGGTTTTACAGATGTACAGCAAGAAGTAACAATCACTGCAAACAAAACTACTTTTATTACCATTGTTTTAACCTCAGAAAGTGAGCAATTAGACGATGTAACTGTAATAGGTTTTACTTCTAATGGACAAGCAAGAGCCTTAAATAAACAAAAAAATAACATCAACATTACTAATGTTGTTTCTACCGATCAAATAGGAAAGTTTCCCGATGCTAATGTGGGTGATGCCGTAAAACGAATCCCCGGTATTACCATGCAGGTAGATCAGGGAGAAGCTCGTAACGTCATTGTTCGTGGACTATCGCCTCAGCTAAACTCTGTAACACTAAATGGAAGTAGAATTCCTTCTGCAGAGGGAGATAACAGAAATGTGCAAATGGATCTGATCCCTTCTGATATGATTCAGACAATCGAAGTTAGCAAAGCCGTAACTCCCGATATGGAAGCCGATGCTTTAGGTGGATCTGTAAATTTAATTACCAGAACTGCCCCACAAGGATTTAGGTTGTCTGCAACCGCAGGATCTGGTATTAACTTCATTACCGACAAAAGAATTCTTAATGGATCTATTTTGGTGGGAGATAGAACCAAAAACAAAAAATTTGGATGGATGCTATCTGCTTCTATCAATGACAATGATTTTGGCTCTGATAATTTTGAGGCACAATGGGATAATGAGTTCGAATACAACACAGGTGTTCAAGACGCAGAGGGAGAAGATGTCCTTGAAGGAGTTCCTGTAAACCCATATACCAAAGAGTTCCAGATTCGTAAGTACCTGGTACAGCGAATCAGACGAAGTTTTGCGGCTAATTTGGATTATCAATTTAACAGCAATCACAATCTCTACTTAAAAACGATGTATAACTGGAGAGATGATCGCGAAAATAGATTTCGTTTGGATTATGAAATTCTGGATGGTGAAGATATAGGTGCAGATGACTTTACAGTAGCTAACGGAAACCTGACTCGTTTTCCTATAGAAGTAAAACGCCAAACTAAAGGAGGGATAAATAATAATCGTAATAAAAATACACGATTAGAAGATCAACGCATGCAAAATTATAATTTAGGAGGAAATCATCTATTCGGAAACATAAAGCTGGATTGGATGACATCTTATTCTAAAGCATCAGAGGAACGATTGAATGAACGCTACGCAGAATTCGAATCAGAATACACCATCAATAATGACAATTCTGATCCAGAATTTCCTATCTATACTCCTGTAGATGCAGCAGAAGCAAACGATCTTTCTAATTTTGAATATGGCGAAATCACCGAAGAAGACAAATATACAGAAGAAGAAGATATTAACTTCTCAATTAATGTAGAGATCCCATCTGATTTTTTTGGGAATGGTGATGGAACCCTAAAATTAGGTACACGAGGTCGTTTAAAAAGCAAACTAAGAGACAATAACTTTTTCGAGTTTGATTTTGAAGATAGCTTCCCTACATTATCAGATGCAACGGTAAGAAAATATACCAATACCGATTTTCTGGCCGGTAGCCAATATCAAATAGGTGACTTTGCTGATCAAAACTGGCTGGGAGACCTCAATCTTACCAATGGAGAATCTGTACCCGACGAGTTTCTTAGAGCTAACTTTAATGTAGAAGAAGACGTTTATGCAGGATATGTGATGGCTAATCAAAAATTATCAGACAAGTTTAGCATTTTGGTAGGTGCAAGAATAGAGCACACTACTATCAAAGCAACTGGTAACAGTATCCTGGATGAAGAAACAAAAACAGGAGAAGTTACCGAAGAAAAATCATATACCAATATTTTACCAGGCGTTCATTTCAAATACAACCTATCTAATCAGACTATTTTTAGGTTTGCATGGACCAATACATTAGCACGCCCAAATTATGTTGATTTGGTACCATCGTTAGATGTTGTATCTGGGGATGAAGAAATTTTTGCAGGAAATCCTGATCTTGATCCAACCACCTCGATGAACTTTGATTTGATGGCAGAACATTATTTTTCTTCTGTAGGGATTATATCCGGAGGACTGTTTTATAAAAACATAAACGACTTCATCTATACTTTTAAAGGAGAAACTTCTGATAATATCTATGGTGCTAACACCAGTGGATTTGACATTTTTCAACCATTAAATGGAGATAATGCTTCTATTTTTGGGGCAGAAATAGCTTTTCAGCGTCAGCTGGATTTTTTACCAGGATTTGCCAAAAACATAAGTCTTTATCTTAATTATACCTACCTAACTTCTAATGCAGACGGTATTCGTAATGAAGATGGAGACGAAAGAGAAGATCTGGATCTGCCTAATACAGCACCGCATATGTTTAATGGTTCATTAGGTTACAACGATGAAAAATTTAGCTTGCGATTATCTGCAAACTTTTCTGATGCCTATATCGACGAAGTGGGCGGAAACAGTTTTGAAGATCGTTACTATGACCAACAATTCTTTTTGGATCTAAACGCTAGTTATGCGGTTACAAAAAATCTAAGTATCTACGCAGATCTCAACAACATTACCAACCAACCGTTACGTTTTTATCAAGGTATTTCTGAGCGCACCATCCAAGCAGAATACTATGAAAGAAGACTAACTTTTGGCTTGAAATACGACTTATTTAAAAATAAATAACAACACACATTCAACATCTTCTTTTAAAAGCGTGAGTTTGACATAAGAAAACAACAAGATGTTTTCATTCAAAATCTTTATTTCGGCTCACGTTTTTAAAAGATTAACTGCACTTCAACATCATATAACTCTAACAAATGAAAAAAAACATATTAGCATTATTTACCCTTATCACATTGATTTCATGCGATAAAAAATTGCCTCCTATTGACCCTGATATTATTTCAGAAAAAGTACCTCATGATACCGATGACCCGGCAATTTGGATTCACCCAACAAACCCATCAAAAAGTATCATTTTTGGCACTGACAAAGACACTAACGGAGCCATTTATGCTTTTGATCTACAAGGAAGAATAATCCCCGAAAAGGTGATTAAAAACATTAAATATCCTAACAATATTGACCTTGAGTACGGCTTTAAACTAGACGATTCTACCACAACCGATATTATTGTTTTTACAGAAAGAGAAAGAAATCGAATTCGTGTTTTTTCTGTTCCTGACATGAAACCTTTAGATAACGGAGGATTTCCTGTGTTTGAAGACGAAACCGATTTGAAATTAAGAAGACCTATGGGAGTAAGCGTGTATAAAAACCCTTCGAATCAAAATGTTTCGGCTATTGTTAGCAGAAAGATAGGCCCTAAAGATCAATACTTATATCAATACACGCTTAGTAGTGATAGTACAGGAGTTACCTCCAAATTAGTGAGACGATTTGGGAAATTTAGTGGAGAAAAAGAAATTGAAGCCATAGCGGTAGACGATGAATTAGGGTTTGTGTACTATGCAGACGAAGGTATAGGAATTAGGAAATATTATGCAGATCCAGCCAAAGGAAATAAAGAACTAGCTTTTTTTGGGGGAGAATACTTCAAGGATGATATCGAAGGAATTGCAATCACCACAAAACCAAACGGTCAGGGAGTTCTTATTGTTTCTGACCAGCAAAAAGGGCAGTTTAATATTTTTTCGAGAAAAGAAAACAACTTTATAAAAGCTGTTAATTTAGGAACTACAGAAACCGATGGATGTGATGTGGTAGCTGTTCCTTTAAATACTAAATTTAAAAATGGTCTTTTTGTTGCGATGAACGAAGAACGCGATTTCTACTTTTATGATCTTGAAAAATTAGAATTGTAAAGTAATTGGATTTGAATGCTCCAAAAAAGCACAAAAAACAAAAGAGGGGTCTAAAAAGTATTTTTCAACAAAGCTCTATTAAATTATCATCAAGAATTATCTAAAAAAATTCGATTTATTTTAATGAATTCTTCTTTTGTAGTCTTTTGCTGAAATATTCGTAACAAAAAAAGGGGGTGTTTGAAAAGTCAAACACCCCCTTTTAACAATCATATACTTAATTTATTTTTTTAGGAACATTTTATACTTTGCATTCACATCAATCCTTATACCTAAACTATATACTCCACTTTTCAAATCCTTTATACACCTTCAACCTACACAAACACATAAAAAATTAAAACTCCTTTCATACAACCAAACTGGTCGTTAATACAACCAAATATACCCTTTGTACAATTAGAAAGATAACGCATTAACCTTTTAATTACATTTATATTCTAAAACCTAATTCTATTAAAGAATTCATCTTGACTTTTTGTTTATAACCGAAAATGAGTTAAAATTTGACTAGATGAGGCACTTTTTGAAAATCATAGCAATGCTACGGGTAAGAAAAGTAACGAATTATGGGTAAATTTTAGCCAATTTTTAGGAAATAGAAAAAGTCAAGATGAGTTAAAAATTAAAAAATTATGAAAACCTATTCAAAAGTAAATCACAATCGATCTAGTAAAATAAAACTTTACATATGCATATTATCCATTTATTCCTTTTGCCTAACTGGATGTCAAAAAGATGATAGTATTTTAGAAGAAAGTGAGTCATATCTTGATAGTGATTCGCAATCTACAACTATTTCTCACAAATCTGCGAATGCTGCACACATATATAATACATCTAGTGAAGCGTGGACTGCGGTGAGACAATTAAAACAAAATTTTGGTAATGGAGTATCTTCTCTTATGGTAATAACCAATATGCTAGACAGACCTTTAACAAGAATTGGTAAACATACTTTTTGGGGAAGATTTTATAACGAGCCCCCTCGTGTAATACCTCCGGGAAAATCAGCGGCTATACTTGGCGTAAAAACATCTGGTTCAGCAACAGGCTTCTCTGGTTATATAACATATAATGTGCCAACGGGTACCCCAGATGGAGGAAATGTATACGAGTATTTCACAATTGGATCAGATGTCCCATTTATTGGATCAAACTATATTTCAGGATCATGGAATCCTAATTTTGGTGGCCCTAATGGCAGTTGGCCAATTGAGGAAGATGACATTAATAGGAAATCTTTTCGTGTTAGAAAAGGATTTGTTAGGGTACATGGAAAAATAATATCAGATGGATCGAGTGCCGAGTCAAAATTTGCAATTGTTGACAGGGTCTTACATAATTTTTAATACTAAAACTAAACATAGATTTTAAAAAAACTTAGAGGATGCCTAACTTTTTAGACATCCTCTTTTTTTGTTGAAAAATTTATACATATAACATTATGCCCCACGACATCGTTTATATTAATACCTATAATATTCAGGCTTAAATGGCCCTTCTACTGTAACACCAATATATTCTGCTTGCTCTGGTCTTAATGTTTCCAATTCTACTCCCAGACGTGCCAAGTGTAGTTTTGCGACTTTTTCGTCCAAATGCTTAGGTAACATATAAACTTCATTCTTATAGTTTTCAGAATTGTTCCAAAGTTCGATTTGAGCTAATGTTTGGTTTGTAAAAGAATTACTCATCACAAAACTTGGATGCCCTGTAGCACAACCTAAGTTTACCAAACGACCTTCTGCAAGGATGATAATATCTTTACCATCAACAGTATATTTATCTACCTGAGGTTTAATTTCGTCTCTTGTATCTCCGTAATTATCGTTTAACCATGCCATATCAATCTCATTATCAA
The DNA here is from genome assembly GCF_040786235.1 of Aquimarina discodermiae. Taxonomy (NCBI): domain Bacteria; kingdom Pseudomonadati; phylum Bacteroidota; class Flavobacteriia; order Flavobacteriales; family Flavobacteriaceae; genus Aquimarina; species Aquimarina discodermiae. Next base: position 9,608 of record NZ_JBFMKP010000012.1, on the reverse strand, counting down.
AATGACCAATATTACAAACAATGGCTTTATCTTTAAGTGCTTTAAAGTGCTGTCCTTGTACAATATCTTTATTTCCTGTCGTGGTAATTATTACATCGGCATTTCCCACTACAGTTTCTAATCTCTTCACTTCAAAACCATCCATAGCAGCTTGTAAAGCACAAATTGGATCAATTTCGGTAACAGTTACGATAGAACCTGCTCCTCTAAAAGATGCAGCAGTACCTTTACCAACATCTCCATATCCACAAACTACCACACGTTTACCAGCAAGCATCGTATCTGTAGCACGACGAATGGCATCTACAGCACTTTCTTTACAACCATATTTATTATCAAACTTTGATTTGGTAACAGAATCATTTACGTTAATAGCCGGCATTGGCAAAGTTCCGTTTTTCATTCTCTCGTATAAACGGTGAACTCCTGTAGTAGTTTCTTCAGACAATCCTTTGATATCATCTACCAATTCTGGATATCTATCTAATACCATATTTGTTAGATCTCCTCCATCATCAAGAATCATATTTAATGGTTTTCTTTCTTCTCCAAAAAATAAAGTTTGCTCGATACACCAGTCAAATTCTTCTTCATTCATACCTTTCCAGGCATAAACAGGAATTCCTGCATCTGCTATCGCTGCTGCTGCCTGATCCTGAGTAGAGAAAATATTACAAGAACTCCAAGTAACTTCTGCTCCAAGCGCTAATAAAGTTTCGATAAGTACCGCAGTCTGTATAGTCATATGCAAACACCCAGCGATACGAGCTCCTTTAAGCGGTTGCTCATCTTTATATTCTTCGCGAAGCGACATAAGCCCTGGCATTTCTGCTTCGGCTAGTTCGATTTCTTTTCTTCCCCAAGCAGCTAATGAAATATCTTTCACTTTGTAAGGAACATAAGGTACAGTTTTGGTACTCATAGTGGTCTATATTTTTATGTTTATGAGGTGCTTTTTAGTATTTGGCACCAAATTGTTCTAAATTCGTCCTCCGAAAATTAGAAAGTTATTTTCTGTTTTTCGGTTTGCAAAGGTACATAATAACTTTAACACTATAAATGCCTCTTTACAAAACTATAACAATAGATTCAAATACTAACTTATTGATTTGGAAGATCGAAGAATCTTATGATTTCCTTTGTGAAGGAATTGAGCTAACAGAACATTGTCAAAATAGAGTTGATAATATGAAATCTGATATGCACAAAAGAGGGTTTATGAGCATTCGACATTTATTAGTTGCCGCTAATTATACCGATCATGATTTGTATTATGATGAATTTGGAAAACCTTATTTAAAAGACGGAAAGCACATTTCTATCACCCATTCTTATCAATTTTCCGGAATCATCATTAGCAATAAACCTGTTGGAATTGATATCGAAAAACAACGAGAAAAGATTCACACCATTGCACATAAATTTGTAAATGAGTTCGAAAATGAGTCTTTAGAAAACGAAAATCAACATCAAGACAAAACTCGTGCACTAACCATACTATGGGGAGCCAAAGAATCTCTTTACAAGTTATATGCTACCGCAGGTCTGAGTTTTCTTCAACATATTTACATTTCTCCTTTTGATCTCACCCATCCCTTTATCTATGGCGCAATTAATTATAATGAGGTAATAAGTCATTATGATTTGGCATTTATAGAATTTGAAGGTTTTACATGTGTATATGCCTTACCATATGAAAAAGAGTTTTAAGAAGTACTTCGTTATTTACTGGTAGGCCTACCAGCTTAATAACAAATTATAATGTTTACTTTTGAAAACGCACATAAACACTTGTAAAAAAGTCTTATACCGGTTTGATTTTATATCAAAGACATTAACTATCTATGTACATAAAATCATTAATAATATTTTAACATTAAAATATTCTACAGCGCTATAATATAAACTTACATGTTTCGTTTAAAGCACTACATTAAATTCTAACTCAACTTATAACTATGACATGGAAATTTACGCTCATTTATCAACTCTACTAAACTATTCAACATGTATTAATATTTAATTGCTTTTTAAAAAAATAAGGCTTTAGGCTTTTATATTAAAAAGTTAATCCCAGATTTATTAAGTATACTTTATAAAGTAATCTCTTACACATAATTAACCTGGAAATTCACGTTACCAAGTGTTAGAAAAATGCAATAAGCATATTAAATAAATTTTTGGAAATATATAATACACGAGTTTAGTAGCTTATTACGGCAATCCTGGATAAAAAGATTTACTTCCCAACTTTTTTACTATCTGGCTTACGATAACAAAAGTACATATATACTATACCTAATATGGTATACTTTGGATATACAATATATTTTGGATCTCACACTCCATAATTTAGAAAAAACTATTGCAACAAGAGAATTAAAATTATTTAAAACACATTTACGACACAGTAAACTTAAAACTCAACACATGGAAAAAAAGAACAGATTTATTTTCCTCTTTTTACTACTAGCTTCCTTTGGGGTCCACTCTCAAGAAGAAAAATGGAGTAAAATGATGGAAAATCCAGATGTAAATTTTAAAGACGTCCAGAAAGAATTTAATAACTACTTTCAATTTAAAGATGACAAAAAAGGGACTGGATATAAGCAGTTTATGAGATGGCAATATCATATGTATGAAAGAACATATCCTACCGGAGAACGAATAGATCCTGGAATTGCTTGGCGAGAGGCCTCAAAATTCCAAAAACGATACCGACAACGAAGCAAAGGCCAGAAAAAGTCAGTAATTAGCAATTGGAAAGAGTTAGGACCTAGAACTGCTACAGATATCACAGGACACTGGGCTCCTGGATTAGGAAGGGTAAACTCTTTAGCGTTTCATCCCACCAATAGAAACATTATTTATGCAGGAACTCCTGCTGGAGGGTTATGGAAAACAACTTCTGGAGGTAAAAACGGAGATTGGGAACCGTTAACCGATGATCTACCTGTACTTGGAGTATCTTGGGTAGCTCTGGACAACTCAAACCCTAACGTTTTATATATCGCAACGGGAGATATAGATGGAGGATATACCTATAGTATAGGAGTACTAAAATCTACCGATGCCGGTAAAACTTGGAATACAACAGGACTAACCTCTGATGTGATTAACAAAAAGCAAATTGGTAAAATAATTATTCATCCCAATAACTCTTCTATACTTTATGCATCCTCTAGCGATGGGTTTTACCGATCATCTAACGCAGGTGCCAATTGGGAAAAATTAAACAATCTCTATTTAAGAGATTTTGAGCTTAAGCCCAACGACCCAAATACAATTTATGGGTATGATAATAGAGGTGGTCGTATTCATCGTTCTACCAACGGAGGGCAAACATTTAGTGTTATAAACTCAGTACCCAAAGCACGAAGATCTGTCTTGGCCGTAACGCCAGCAAACCCAAACTATGTATATGTGATTTCTACCACTGCAAATACCAATGCTATGGGGGGTGTATACCGATCTACCAACAGCGGGGCGTCTTTTGTGAAAATAAACAATAGTAGCACTCCAGATATGTTTGGATATTTACCAAATGATGGCAAATCACAAGCGTGGTATGATTTGGCTGTTACTGTCTCTGATAAAGATCCAAATGAAGTACATTTTGGAGGAATTGTTACCTGGAGATCGTTAGACGGTGGTAGAAATTGGGAAATGACATCCAAATGGCAGTTAGGAAATGATATAAATTATATACATCCGGATATTCACGATATGCAATATATAGATGGAAAACTATATATAGCAAATGATGGATTAATAGTTACCTCAACAGACAAAGGAAAAACTTTTGAGAATATTTCTGAAGGTTTGGGTAATCGACAATTTTACAGGCTTGGATTATCTAAATCAGACTCAGAAGTATATGGCGGGGGTACACAAGACAATGGTAGTAGCATTTTTTCTAAAGGAAGATGGCACGAGTGGTTAGGAGCCGATGGTGGTAACGTACTATTTAACTGGAAGGATAAGAATATTGTATATGGGATTACACAACAAGGACTATCCTGGCATAAATCTATAAATGGTGGAGAAAAAAATGGAGATGTTAAAATTACCAACCCAGGGGGCGGAGCTTGGGTAGTTCCTTATGAAATGGATCATAACGATCCTGATGTTATCATAGCAGGACTTGCTGAAGTGGTAAAAACTACAGATGGAATGAAAACTTGGTCTACCATTTCTAATCTTGGAATAGGGGCATTACGAGCTATTGGTTTGGCGCCATCAAACTCTAATTATATCTATGCTTCTAATGATAACAAAATTCATATGACCAAAGACGGAGGAGCCAACTGGATCAATATCTCTAACGGTTTACCGAATATGGTAATTACTTATATCGCTGTACACCCATCTAACCCAGAAAAAGTAGCTGTCTCTTTCTCTGGTTATTCTAGTGGTAATAAAGTATACACTACAGAAAATGGAGGAAAAACATGGAAAAATGTTTCAGGAAGTTTACCTAATATCCCTGCAAACTGTGTTTTATATCATGATATCCCAGAAAATGGTTTATATGTAGGAATGGACGTGGGAGCATATTATATAGATGATACAGAAACCGACTGGGAACCATTTATGACGAACATGCCTAATGTCATTGTAAAGGAATTAGAGATTCATGAAGCATCAAATACGATTACAGCAGCTACTTTTGGTAGAGGTCTTTGGCGCTCTAATGTAGCCGTAAATAAAAAACTAATTGCTGATTTTAACAGTGATGATTTGAAAGTAAAAATGAATGAAGGGAGTCAAATCGTTGATGCTTCTCAATCATTGAATGGTGAACAAATTACCAGCTGGAAATGGTCTTTCCCAGAAGGAATTCCAAGCAGTTATAACGGACAGTTCCCGCCTAAAGTATTTTATGATAAAGTAGGTAAATATGATGTTACCCTTACCATAACAGATGCTAAAGGAAATACCATGACCAAAACCAAATCAGATTATATTACCATAGAAGACAACATTATTGCTGGAAAAATAAAAGTAGTAGAAGCTTGTTCTGGTATTTTTTATGACTCTGGTGTAATAGGAAACTATAAAAATCAAGAAGATCATACCACAACCATTTCTCCAAAATTCGAGAATAGTAAAGTTAAAGTAGATTTTAAGAAGTTTAAAATGGAATATGCTGAAACTTGCGAATATGATTATCTCGAAATTTATGACGGTACAGACACTACGGCCCAATTGATCGGGAAATACTGTAGTTACAACTCTCCGGGGACTATTATTGCAAACAATGCCAGTGGTAGTTTAACCTTCAAATTTGTATCAGATAGTCAATATCCAACCAAAGGTTGGGAGGCAATAGTATCATGTGTTGCAAAATAATCGAATGTAGTCAGGTAATTAAAAATTTAAAAGTAATGAAAAAAATATATTTAGGTATTTTACTACTTGTAGCACATGTTCAGTTAACTCTTGCACAAGTATATACCACAGATCAACTTAATGCTCTGGGAAGCTGGGATAGCTTTAGCTCCTTTTCTACCCAGGCAAATCCATTTAAAGGTATAGATGGAGATAAAGAAAAAGAATACGAGCTTAATGGAATTAGCTGGACGAATGGAGATAAGTTAAAAGCTTTTACCATATTTAGTCCACAAGCAACCAATCCGCCTATGGCAGAGCGATGGCTAAAACCAAGAAGCGGTAATAACCTGCTGTTATTTAGTTGTAATTTTGATACCGATGCAGATAACTGGATTATATCACCCAAGGTTAGATTAGAAAGAGGAAGTCCTAAACTAGAATTCTATATTCAAAACTATCATGAATATTGGCAGCGCTACCAAATTTGGGTATCGACTACGACCAATGATATCAATAGTTTTACCAAAATTTCTGATGGAGAATATATAGAGGCTTCAGGTAAGCACCCTACTACTTCTTCTTTAGGGTGGAAACGAATTTCTTTTGATCTTTCTGCCTATGCCAATCAAGATATATATGTTGCTATTCACCATGTCACTCCAACAGAAGGAATCATGATGGCAATCGACGATCTTAAGATTGTTTATGAGCAAGAAAATGTACTGTTACCCATTGTAGATTTTGTAGCAGATAAAACTGAAATTCCCAGCGATCAATCGATTACATTTACCGATCAATCCAAAAATTCGCCTACCAGCTGGAAATGGTCATTTGCAGGAGGAACTCCGGCCACCAGTACCAGTAAAAACCCTACAGTGGCCTATGAACATCCAGGAGTATATAATGTAAAATTAATAGCAATCAATGCAAATGGAAGTGCTACTAAGGTAAAATCAGGATATATTACTGTGACTAGTAATCTTAAATCGGATTTCTCTGCTAACAAAATTGAAGCTTTTGAAGGCGAGAAAATCATTTTTAGAGATTTTTCATTAGGAGAACCAACTGCGTGGGAGTGGTCATTTACAGGAGCAAATACACCTAATAGTACTCAACAAAATCCAGAAATTTCATATCCCAATGCAGGAACCTATAATGTTACTCTAAAAGTTTCTAAGGGAGCTAATCAAAATACGAAAACAAAGACAGGTTATGTTGTCATAAAACCTGCAGCGACTCCAGTGGTTGATTTCTCTGCTAATAAAACCGTAGTAGAAGAAGGTGATAAAGTAAGGTTTAAAGATGCCACTACCGGTGGTGGTTTGAATTATTCCTGGACTTTTGAAGGTGCCTCCCCTCCTGTAAGTAACGAAATAAATCCAGAAGTTACCTATTATAATGAAGGTTCTTATAAAGTAACCCTAAAGGTTTCTAACGCCAAAGGAGAAGATATTCTTACTAAAGAAAACTATATTACTGTTAGTCAAGTAGAAGTTGACTATTGCGATGCCAATTCTGGAGGATCAGGAGGCACCAGAGGAATTGCAAATGTAAAAATAGGAGCTATCAACAATACTACTGCTGCGGGATCTTATACCTACTACAGTAATTTACAGACTATCGTAGAAAGAAATGAATCCTATCCAATTACTATTACGACATCTAGCGCAGGCTTTGCTGTTGATGAAAATGGAAGAGGAAATAAAGTAGCCATTTGGGTGGACTGGAATCAAAATGGAAGTTTTAGAGATGAAGGTGAAAAAATGGCTGTAATCAATAGTACAGGTGGTGCTACTTTTACTTCAACAATCAAAGTTCCAGCAGATGCTCTGAGAAGAAAATCAAGAATGAGAGTTCGATCCTTCTTTAGTTTTAAGAATGGTGATGAGGATCCTTGTGGAGAATCTCCAGAAGGTGAAGTTGAAGATTACAATCTGTATATTAATTCTCCAGATATCAAACCTGTTGCAGATTTCAAATCAAATACACAATCGGCGCCTGGTGGATCTTTTATTAACTTTAGTGATAACTCACAAAATACAATTACTGGATGGGAGTGGAATTTTGAAGGAGGAACTCCTTCGTTAAGTTATGACAAAAATCCACAGATTAGATATACAACTCCAGGTACGTATAGAGTAACGCTAAAAGTAACCAATAGCGCTGGTTCTGACACCAAAATTAAAGAAAATTATGTTACCATTACTCAAGGAGATGATCCAGGTCCTACCTGTAATGATGGTATCCAGAATGGTGATGAAACAGGTATTGATTGTGGTGGTTCTTGTAAACCTTGTGACCCAGATCCTACTTGTAACGATGGCATACAGAACGGTGACGAAACTGGTGTAGACTGCGGTGGTTCTTGTAAACCTTGTGCAGTTCCTGTAGAAGGAGCTACAGTATCAACCAGTGATGATCAAACAGCAATAACTACCATTACCGGTGATGGTATTGCAGATGTTATTTCATTTAAGAATACCAGTGAATCTATAGCTACTTATGCTTATCTAATTACAGATGAAGCAGGAAAAATTCTGGCAACAGAAACTACATCTCATGATTTTGAAGGTGCTACCGAAGGCATATGTAAAGTATATGGTATCTCTTATAATGGTAATTTGAGTGTCACCGGAAAAAGCATTACCGATAGGGATTTGGCTACAGCAAGTTATGATGTTTCTGATAACTTTATAACAGTAACCAGAAAAGATCCGGATCCAGACCCAACTTGTGATGATGGTATCAAGAATGGAGATGAAACCGGTGTTGACTGTGGAGGTCGTTCTTGCCCTGCTTGTCCTACTCTTATCTATTGTGATGCTAATTCAACAAACGATTCAGACGAATATATTAGTCGTTTTCAATTAGGTAGTATTGATAATGCCTCTACCTCTAATGGAGGTTATAGTGATTTCACAAATATATCTACTGGTCTTTCCAAAAATAATAACCATAAATTTACTATCACTCCAACATGGTCAGGTACCGTATATAGCGAGGCATATGGTATATGGATAGATTATAACCAAGATGGCGATTTTGAAGATTCAGGAGAACAAGTGTTTAGTAAAACAGCTTCTAAAGATACTTCTATTACAGGACAATTTACAGTGCCTTCTGATGCAAAAGATGGAGCTACAAGATTACGAGTAATTATGAGATATAGTACAGCACCATCACCTTGTGGTACTTTTAATTATGGAGAGGCAGAAGATTACACAGTAAATATTGGGGGAGTGGTTAACCCAGATCCTACTTGTACTGATGGTATCCAAAATGGTGATGAAACGGGTATAGATTGTGGAGGAGTAACATGTAGCCCATGTGTACCAACAAATACAGGAGAGGTAGTATATGTAGATATTCAGGATCAAACTGTGAGTGCTACGAATACCTGGACACCATTTCAAATAGAAATCGGAGACAGCAGATACTTTGGACCATGGCTATCAGGTAACATCCTTAGATTAGTTACCTATGATAAAGATGTTGTATGCGAAGCAAACTCTAGTAATATAACCTTACTTCCTGATGGAGTAAAAGTTGATGCTTCTAGTAATTTTGTAACCAACGCTAATAGCTTTGTAGTAAGTTCTTCTGACTACCCTAACTGGAACGGTAAATCTGGTTACATAGGATTTAATTTTAAAGTTAGCACAAGAACACATTATGGATGGTTTTATGCAACGGTTTCCAGCGATGGCACTTCGTATACTATATTAGACTATGCATATAATAAAGAACCAGAGCAAGGTCTGGTTACTACAAGAAACTTTACCAAGTCGGTAGATAAATACAAAAGATCTATTTTCACTCCTAACCCTTTTAAAGATACAGCTACATTGGATGTTAGTGGATTAGGAAAAGAAAACTTTACACTATCCGTGTATGATGTTCTTGGAAAAGAGGTCTACTCAAAAACATATGCTGAAAACCCTGGAAAAATAACTTTGGGAGAAGATCAGATTAGACGTGTAGGAGTATACTACATTAGAATAGTTACAAAGAATATTTCTGAATACCATTCTGTAATCAAGAAATAAAGCTTTTTTTTAAATTTCAGGTTTTTAAAACCCGTAGCAGTATTTAGTCCTGCTACGGGTTTTTATTTTGTTATTTTTTTTGTTTTGATAGTAACAAAATATCTTTTAACCTGAGTTCGATTAATATTTAGAGGATTTTTTGTAGCAAAAAAGATAAGTTTTTAGTAAATTAAAGTACTGAATTTCAATTTATTAATCTAAAAACCTATCTATGATATCTTATGCTAA